>CAZDAO010000821.1:0-1795 GCA_964503015.1 uncultured Nocardioides sp.
GTCGAGCTGGTAGCCGACGAGGACGCCGTCGCGGACGATGTCCCAGGCCTGCGTCTCCACGCCCTCGTCGTCGTACCCGACAGTGGCCAGCCCGTGCTCCTGGGTGCGGTCGCCGCGGACGTTCATCACCGGGGAGCCGTACTGGAGCGTGCCGAGCTTGTCGTAGGTGGCGAACGACGTGCCGGCGTAGTTGGCCTCGTAGCCCAGGGCGCGGTCGAGCTCGGTGGCGTGACCGATGGACTCGTGGATGGTCAGCCAGAGATTCGACGGGTCGACCACCAGGTCGTAGGTCCCGGCCTCGACGCTGGGAGCCTTGAGCTTCTCGGCGAGCAGCTCGGGGACCTCGGCGAGCTCGGCGTCCCACTCCCAGTGGGCACCCGAGAGGTACTCCCAGCCGCGTCCGACGGGAGGCGCGATGGAGGCCATCGAGTCGAAGATCCCGGTCTCGGCGTCCTCGCCGGTCGCCTCGAACCCGGGCTGGATCCGCACCCGCTGCAGGGTGGTGCGGGTGCCGGTCAGGTCGGCGTAGTACTTGTTCTCCTGGACCTGCTGCAGGAACGCCGTCGCGTGGGCGACCGCTGCGCCGGCGCGCAGCCGCTCGGTCCACTCGACCAGCAGGGCGGCCTTCTCCGGGGTCGGCACCTCGAGCGGGTTGACGTCGTAGCTCGAGACCCAGGTGACGTCGTCGTGGACGGGCTCGGGGGCGAGCTCGACGGGCACGGTCGTCATCGCCGCGGCCACCTGGGCGACCGCGACGGCGGTCTCGGCCACCCGGCGCGCCTCGTCGTCGGTCAGCACGACCCCCGAGGCGAAGCCCCACGCGCCGCCGTGGACCACCCGGACCGCGAAGCCGAGGTCCTCGGCGTCGCTCGCGGTCTGGAGCACCCCGTCGCGCGCGCCGAGGTACTGGTAGCGGTTGCGTTCGAAGCGGAAGTCCGCGTGGCTCGCGCCGAGCTCCTGGGCGCGGGAGAGGGCCACGTCACCGAGGCGACGGTGCGGCAGGTCGGTGAAGGTCGGGTCGAGCCCGGGCGCACTCATGCAGGGAAACCTACCGAAGCCGGTCAGCCGGTGTGCAGCGACGTGCGGCTCCCGTGTCGACCCCGGTGGACGCGCAGCTGGGTGGGGATGCGGGTCTGCAGCTCGGGCACGTGGCTGACGACCCCGACGACACGGCCGCCGTCGCGGAGCGTGTCGAGCGTGTCCATGACGTCCTCCAGCGTGTCGGCGTCGAGCGAGCCGAACCCCTCGTCGACGAACAGCGTGTCGAGGTCGGCGCCACCGGCCTCGTCGGTGATGACGTCGGCGAGCCCCAGGGCGAGCGCGAGGGACACGACGAAGGTCTCGCCGCCGGACAGCGTGGCCGGGTCGCGGGTGTCGCCGGTCCAGTCGTCGCGCACCAGCAGGCCGAGCCCGCCACGCTTCTCGCCGGCGCCGCGACGGCCGGTGTGGACGAGGGAGTAGCGCCGGTCGCTCATGGACGAGAGCCGGAGGTTGGCGGCGTCGACCACCTGGCCGAGCCGGTGGGCCAGGACGTAGGCGGACAGGCGCATCTGGAGCCGGTTGTCGGGGTGCTTGCCCTCGACCATCCCGGCGAGGTCGGCCACCCGGTCCAGGTCGTCGCGCACGGGGAGCCAGGCGGCGAGCGCGGCGGCGACGTCGGCGGCAAGGCCCTCGAGGCGTCGGCGACGGTCGTGGAGGCTCGCCTCGAGGGCGCGAGCGGCCGCCGCCTCGCGCCGCGCGTCCTGCAGGTCGCGCGCGAGCTGCTCGAGGTCGGGAGGCGCAGCCGTGGCGGCGC
>CAZDAO010000822.1:0-1792 GCA_964503015.1 uncultured Nocardioides sp.
ATGGTCGTGGCCCGGCTCGCTCCGGGCGCGCTGGAAAGGCGTGCGCAGCGCACGGGTCCACCAGGACGGTCCTGCAGCAGGAGGACCTAGGGGGTCAGGACTGGCGGACCCGTCAGGACATTCGACACAGCGCCGAGCGCACGCGGCAGTGGTCCACTGCGCGGCGCCGGGTGAGCATGGTCGAGGACATGCGGACGACAGTAGGCCGTCCCGAGGTGCTCCGACCTCGATGTCTCATGATGTGGTCCTCGCATCCATATCGTGAGATCAGACGGACCCGAGCGCGCCCAGCACCTGGGCGCGGGTCGGCGCTCCCGTTGCCCGGGTGACCTCGCGACCGGTGCCGTCGAGGACCACGGTGGTGGGCGTGCGCAGGATGCCGAACGTGCGCGTCGCGTCGAGGTGGTGCTCCGCGTCGACCTCCACGTGGGTGACGCCGTCGACCATGACGGCGACCTCGCCGAGCACGCGCCGCGTCGCGCGGCACGGTGCACAGAAGGCACTGGAGAACTGGAGGAGCGTCGCGCGCTCCCCCAGCGTGCCGCCGACGGCACCGACGAGGTCGGCACCGGGGGGTCTCGTGACGGGCGCCGGGGCGCCCTCCTCGACCAGCGGTTCGCGTGACGGGGCGCCCTCCTCGACCAGCGGGCGCTCTGCGCCGTCCCCGGCCGGAAGGCGTACGGCGTGGGTGCCGCGGAAGCGGCCGTCGGTGCCGAGGCGCCAGAGGCCGACGCCGAGGGCGAGCACGACGGCAGCGACGGCAATCCAGGCTCCGGGGGTCACGCCGCGCTCAACGCGCGGACGCCGTCCGGATGTTCCCGGGTCAGCGGGCCTCGAGCCGTGCGACCTCGTCGCGCAGGCGGGCCACCTCGACCTCGAGCTCCAGCACGGCCGCGATGCCGGCGAGGTTGAGCCCGGCGGCGAGGAGCTCGCGGATGCGGTGCAGCCGGTCGATGTCGTCCTCGCTGTAGAGACGGGTGCCCCCGGCCGTGCGGTCCGGCTCGACCAGGCCGCGGCGCTCGTAGACGCGGAGGTTCTGGATCTGCAGGGAGGTCATCTCGGCCGCGACCGAGATCGCGAACACGCCCATCTCTCGCTTCGCCATCGGCACCTCCTCGCGCACTCCCCGGATCCCACCTGGGCCGGGACTTGATTCTGCCTGACGTGTGGAATATAAGAAACCTATAACCGTTGTTACACATCTCAGAGGCACTCACGCAGGGCCTCGACCCCGATCCGAGAACCAGGAGGAAGACACGATGCTCATCCGCAGCGCAGACCCGTTCCGTGAGTTCGACCGGCTCACCCAGCAGCTCATGGGCACCACCAACCGTCCCGTCGCCATGCCGATGGACGCGTGGCGCGAGGGCGACCGGTTCGTCCTCGAGTTCGACCTCCCGGGCGTGAACCCCGACTCGGTCGACCTCGACGTCGAGCGCAACGTGCTGACCATCCGCGCCGAGCGCGTGGCGAGCAACGGCGACTGGCAGATGCTGGCCTCCGAGCGCCCCCGGGGCGCCTTCAGCCGCCAGCTCGTCCTGGGCGACAACCTCGACCTCGACCGCATCGAGGCGGCCTACCGCGATGGCGTGCTCCGGCTGGTCGTCCCCGTGGCCGAGAAGGCCAAGCCGCGCAAGATCGAGGTGCGCACCAGCTCCGAGGACCACGCCGCGATCGAGGCCTGACCCTCGTCCAGCACCGTCACGCACGGTCAGCACACAGGACGGGCCCCGCGGAGCAGCAGCTCCGCGGGGCCCGTCGCGCGTGGTGCGAGGAGCGGGAAGGTCAGCGC
>CAZDAO010000823.1:0-1790 GCA_964503015.1 uncultured Nocardioides sp.
TGGTGCAGGTGGTGTTCCCGCGAATCGATTGCCGTGTGAGCCGCAACTCAAGGCGCACCGGCGCGGCCCCCGCGACAGCTCAGGCGCTGGCGCGCCGCACCAGCGTCGGCGGGATGATCAGCCGCACCGGGTGGCTGCCGTCCACCCCGTCGATGCGCTCGAGGAGCAGGCGGGTGGCGCGCTCGGCCATCTCGTCGACCGGCTGCCGCACCGTGGTCAGCGGCGGAGTGGTGCGCTCGGCGACGCCGAGGTCGTCGTAGCCCACGACCGCGATGTCGTCGGGGATCCGCCGACCCATCTCGGCCAGGACCCGCAGCGCACCGACGGCCATCAGGTCGGAGGCCACGACGAGGCCGTCGAGGTCGGGGTGCCGTTCCATGAGCGCGCGGGCCGCCGTCTCGCCACTGCGCTCGGTGAAGTCGCCGTGCTCGACGGCGTCGGCGGGCAGCCCGGCCGCCGCCATCGCCTGCCGCCACCCCGCCAGCCGGTCCTCCGCGGCGGTCATGTCGGCCGGCCCGGCGATCGTGCCGATCCGGGCGCAGCCCCGCTCGACGAGCAGCTCGGTGGCCTCGCGCTCGCCCGCGGTGTTGTCCACGTCGACGTAGGCCACCCGGTCGCCGCCGGTCCACGGCCGGCCGCCGAAGACGCACGGCAGGCCGAGGTCGGCGAGGTGCTCGGCGAGCCGGTCGTCGCGGTGGTGGGAGACGACGAGGGCGCCGTCGACGTGCCGGTTGTTCAGGTAGCGCAGCGTGCGTGCGGTCGAGGCGCCGGGCCGCGCCAGCAGCAGCACGAGCTGGATGTCGCGCTCGCCCAGCACACGGGTCACGCCACGGAGCGTGCCGGCGAAGAACGGGTCGGAGAACACCCGGTCGTCGGGCTCGGGCACCACCACCGCGACCGAGTCCGTGCGCCGGGTGACCAGGCTGCGGGCCGCCGGGTTGGGGACGTAGCCGAGCTCGCGCACCGCGAGGTCGACGGCGGACTGCGCGCGGGCGCTGACCCGCTGGCCCCCGTTGATCGCCCGGGAGGCCGTGGCGCGCGAGACACCCGCGACACGGGCCACCTCGTCCAGGGTGGGGGACCCGGAGTGCGGGGTCCGCGGGGTGTTCACGCGCGCCACGTTAGTGGGCCGAGTCCTCGACCGCGGGCAGCGTGCCGGTGCGCGCCACGTCGGCGTACCAGCGGGCGCTGGACTTGGGGATCCGCTCCTGGGTCTCGTAGTCGACGTAGACGAGGCCGAACCGCTTGGCGTAGCCGAAGGCCCACTCGAAGTTGTCGCAGAACGACCACTGGAAGAAGCCACGCACGTCGACCCCCTCCTCCAGCGCGCGGTGCACGGCACGGAGGTAGGAGTCGAGGAACGCGATCCGGTCGGGGTCGCGGACCTCGCCGTCGGCGTCGGGGCGGTCGGCGAACGCCGCGCCGGTCTCGGTGAGGTAGATCGGCAGGCGGGGGTAGTCGTCGTGCAGCCGGCGCAGGAGGCGGTGCAGGCCGTCGGGCTGGATCTCCCAGCCCATGTCGGTGACGGGCAGGCCGCGGCTCGGGAAGGTGACGTGCTCGGAGCCCACGAACGGCGACAGCGCGACCCGGTCGGGGTGGTCGGCGCCGATGCCGACGACGTCGGTGCGCGGGTGCCCCGAGACCTCGTTGCCGTGGTAGTAGTTCACGCCCAGCACGTCGATCGGCGTGGAGATCGCCGCGAGGTCCCCGTCGCGGACGACGTCGCACCAGGAGCGGCCCTGCCACTGCAGGTGCGCGGTGTCCTCGAGCAGGTCGGCGGGGTAGGAGCC
>CAZDAO010000824.1:0-1787 GCA_964503015.1 uncultured Nocardioides sp.
CCGAGGCGATCGCCTCGGGCCCTTCGTCGTGCTGGTGCTACTGCGTCACTTGATGCGGACGGCCTTCGAGGTCGCCGCGGGGACCGGCGGGCCACCGCTGCCGACGATGACCTCACCGGCGCCGGCGAACACCGCGCGGACGCGGTCGCCCTTGCGGGCCTTGAACTTCGCCTTCGCGACGCCGGCCGCGTTGGTCGTGCCCTTGGCGACCTTCTTCCACTTCTTGCCGACCTTCTTCTGGAAGGTAACCTTGCCGCCCTCGGCGACCGGGCCGGTGGTGGAGCCGACCGTGACGGCCACCTTGGCCGAGGCCTTCACCTTGGCGCCCTTGCGCTTGGCCTTGAGGCCGACCTTCGACTTCGCCTCGCCGACGACCTCGATGGTGCCCTCGACCTGCTTGGCGCCGAACACCGTCGGGGCGGTGCCGACCTTGTAGTCGGTGGTCGTGGCGACGGTGTAGGTGCCGTACTGCTCGTAGACCGAGCAGAGCTGCAGCGCACCCGAGTTGGCCGCCGGAGCGCCGTTGAACGTGCCGAACGACTCGCGGTGGGCGTTGGTCCCGTCGGGAGCGATGAGCTCGATGACGATCGACCAGCTCGTCGTGCCGGCGGGCAGCTCGACGGAGTAGGTGTAGGCGTGGTCGATGCAGGTGTTGTCGGGCAGGACCGCCGTCGGCGCGAACGTCAGCGTCGCGTCGCCCGGTGCCGCCTGCGCCGGCGTCGCGACCGAGACCGTCGACAGGGCCAGGGCCGCGACAGCGGCAGCGCCGCCGAGGCGCTTGAGGATCTTCATGAAGTGGCTGCTCCTTGGTTGCGTCCGAGACGAGCCCGGACCTGGGTGGACAGGTCCGTACGTCATCGCACGCACCCCCGTGGTGCACGGGAGGGGGCACGCCCCCGACCGCGCGCTGGAACCCTACCCAGCCGGAGCTCGGCGCAACCGCCCGGGCGTGCCGACCCGGGTGTCGACGGTCAGCCCCAGCCGAGCGGGAACACCTCGAACGTCGCCGCGTGGGTGACGCCGAGCCCCTGCCCGCCCGCCCGCAGGATGCCGTCGAGGAACTCCTCGGGGTCCCAGCCCTCCCAGCCGAGGCCGTCGATGTAGGCCTTGTGCTCCTTGAGCGAGGCCACGCCGGCGTCGAAGGTGTCGCTCACGTCGACGGCGTGGGTGGACTGGGGCGACCCGGCCGCCCACACGGCCTGCACGCCGCCCCACGGCTCGAGGCCGTCGGTGAGCTGCTCGGGGAAGATCCACCGGTTCCCGGCGTCGCGTACGGCGTCCAGCAGGGCCTTGCCGACCGCGATGTGGTCGGCCTGGTTGAGGTTGGTGCCGCCGAAGGTCTCGCGGAAGTTGATGGTCACGGCGACGTCGGGACGGTGCCGGCGCACGACCTCGGCGATCACGGACCTCAGGGCGACGCCGTACTCCAGCACCCCGTCGGGCAGGCCCAGGAACTCGACCTCGTCGACTCCGACGACGGCCGCGGAGGCGATCTCCTCGGCCTCGCGTGCCGGACGGCACTCGTCGGGATGCATCCCGTCGATGCCTGCCTCACCGCTGGTCACCATGCAGTAGACGACCCGTTTGCCCTGACCGGTCCAACGCGCCACGGCGGCCGCGGCGCCGTACTCGATGTCGTCGGGGTGGGCCACCACGACGAGCGCGGTCTGCCAGTCCTCGGGAAGGGCCTCGAAGGTCGGAGGGTTCGCCATGGGCCGAGCATGGCACCGCCACCGCCCGGGTGTCTGCCCCGGACGAGGCCCGGGTCAGACCATCAGGCCGACGGA
>CAZDAO010000825.1:0-1787 GCA_964503015.1 uncultured Nocardioides sp.
GAGACGGCGGAGAAGTGGTTCGGGCACCGGGAGCTGCTGCCCGGGCAGGAGGAGGCGGTCAGCGCGCTGCTCGACGGGCACGACGTGCTGCTCGTCGCGCCCACCGGGTCCGGCAAGTCGCTGACCTACCAGGTGGCCGGGATCCTGCTCGAGGGCTGCACGGTCGTGGTCTCACCGCTCCTCGCGCTGCAGCAGGACCAGGTCGCCTCCCTCGAGGAGGCCGGCCTCTCCGCCGCCCGCCTCAGCTCGGCGGAGTCCGAGGGCACCCGCGCCGAGGTGCTCCGAGGCGCCCGCGAGGGCGACATACGGTTCCTCCTCCTCTCCCCCGAGCAGCTCGCCAACCCCGAGGTGCTGGCCGAGGTCGCGGAGATCGGTCCCACGCTCGTCGCCGTCGACGAGGCGCACTGCGTCTCGTCGTGGGGCCACGACTTCCGGCCCGACTACCTCCGGCTCGGTGAGCTGGTCGCGCAGATCGGCAAGCCCCGCGTCATCGCGATGACCGCGACGGCCGCGCTGCCGACGCAGGACGACATCGCAGAGCGCCTGGCGCTCCACGACCACCGGACCGTGCTGACCGGCTTCGAGCGCGACAACATCGCGCTCCGCGTCGAGCGGTTCGGCGCCGCGGCCGAGCAGCGCGAGCGCGTCCTCGACCTCGTCGACGGGCTCTCCGGCGACACCGGCAGCGGCGTCGTCTACTGCCGCACCCGCGCCGGCGCGGAGCAGTACGCCGACGCCCTCGCGCAGCGCGGCCACCGGGCCGCGGCCTACCACGCCGGCCTCACCCAGCGCCGTCGCACGGAGGTGCACGACCGCTTCATGTCCGGGGACCTCCCGCTCGTGGCGGCCACGTCGGCCTTCGGGATGGGCATCGACAAGCCCGACATCCGGTTCGTCGTGCACGCCGACGTGCCGGAGTCGCCGGACACCTACTACCAGGAGGTCGGCCGCGCGGGGCGCGACCACCTCACCGCCACCGCCGTGCTCGCCTACCGCGCCGAGGACCTCTCCCTCGGCAAGTTCTTCGCGACCCCGGTGCCGAAGCGGGCCGACGTGCGCGCCGTCGTCCGGGCCATCGACGCGGCCGGCACCGACGACCCCCGCGAGGTCAGCGAGCACCTCGACTTCGGGCCGCGCAAGGCCGGCCGGATCGTCAACCTGGTGCGCCTGGCCCGTGAGGCCCACGACCTGCCCGACGACGTCGCGCTGGACCGGCTCGTGGGCGCCGTCGTGGAGCGGGCCGAGGCGCAGCGGAAGCTGGAGGGGTCGCGGGTGGAGATGATGCGTGCCTACGCCGAGACCGATCGGTGCCGCAGCACGTTCATGCTCGGCTACTTCGGCGCGGAGGCGCGCGACCGGTGCGGCATCTGCGACAACTGCGCCGACGGGGTCGCCCCCGACGAGGCTCGCGACGCCGACGCGCCGTACGCCGTGCAGGACGCGGTGCGGCACGAGGAGTTCGGCCCCGGGACCGTCACCGACGTGGAGGAGGACCGCCTCACCGTGCTGTTCGAGGACGTCGGCTACCGCACGCTCGGGCTGGACGCGATCGAGGAGCGCGGCCTGCTCGAGCAGGCGTGACCGGTGTCGTGAGTAGCCTCCAGGCATGTCCTGGTCCTGGGTCGACTCGCGCTCGGCGTTCGCCGACGCCGCCTCCTGGTTCGTCGACACCACTGCCCTGGTGGGCGACCGGTGGTCGCGGCCCGGGCTCGGCGAGTGGGACGTGCGCAGCCTGGTCGGCCACACCAGCCGGGCGCTGCTGACCGTCGAGTCCTACCTCGACCGGC
>CAZDAO010000826.1:0-673 GCA_964503015.1 uncultured Nocardioides sp.
CCGTTTGTGCAGCCGCTGGCCCCGCCGCTGGCCCCGCCGCCGGCCGCGCCCCCGGGAGCGCAGCCGGCGCGCTGGCGGGTGCACTTCGACAACGGCGAGAGCTTCGTGGTCGCGGGGATGGCGCTGGTCGGCCGCCGTCCCGAGCCGCGCAACGGCGAGCAGGTGGCCCACCTCATCCCGCTCGCCTCGGCCGACATGTCGGTGTCCAAGACCCACGCCCAGTTCGGGCCTGCGCCCGACGGGACCATCGTGGTGATGGACCGTGGCTCGACCAACGGCACGGTCCTGGTGCGCCAGGGCGTCTCGCGGCAGCTCGCCGCGGGCAAGCCGGCGGCGCTGGTCCACGGGGACAAGGTCGTCTACGGCGACCGCGAGATGACCATCACCCGCGAGGCCTGACCGGGCGGCGGGTGCGTCGGCCGGTCCCGGCGGCCATGATGTGCGCGTGCCGTCCTTCCTCGACCTGCTCTACGACGAGGCGCCGCTCAGCGCCTTCGACGAGCGCCTCGCGCAGGCCGAGCACGGCCTCGACGAGGAGGCGGCCGCCGTCGTCCGTTCGGAGTACGACGTCGCGCTGCGGCTGCGGGACCTGATCGCCCGCCTGCGCTCGCGCGAGGCGGAGCTGTCGGCGCTCTACGAGACCGCCTCCGACCTCACCGCCATCCGCGACGTC
>CAZDAO010000826.1:683-1786 GCA_964503015.1 uncultured Nocardioides sp.
GCGATCGTGCGCCGCGCCCGCCAGCTCCTGCACTGCGACATGACCTACCTCTCGCTCAACGACGAGGCCGACGGCGCGTCCTACATGAAGGTCACCGACGGCGCCCTCACCCGCGAGTTCCAGAACCTCCGGCTCCCGCTGGGCACCGGCCTGCTCGGTCTCGTCGCCCAGACCGGTGCCGCCTACTTCACCGAGGACTACGCCAGCGACGAGCGCTTCGTGCACCAGGGCTACATCGACGAGGCCGTCGCCGGGGAGCAGATCCGGGCCATCCTGGGCGTGCCGCTCGTGCTCGACGGCGTCGTCATCGGCGCGCTGCTCGCCGTGCACCGGTCCGTGCGACGCTTCCCGCAGTCCGAGGTCAGCCTGCTGACCTCCTTCGCCGCCCACGCCGTGGTCGCGCTGGAGAACGCCCGGCTCTTCGCCGAGCTCGACGAGGCCAACCGGTCGCTGACCCGTCACACCGAGGCCGTCGACGCCGCGGCCCTCGCCCACGACCGGCTCACCGACCTGCTGCTCAGCGGCGGGGGAGTGGCCGAGGTCGTCGAGGTGCTGTCGGGCGTGCTCGACGGTGCGACCTCGGTCTGGACGCCGGCCGGGGAGCTGCAGGCCGGCCAGGACCCCGACCTCGACTGGGGCGACGCGGTCCCGGCCGCCGTGTCGTCGGGCCGGTCGGTCGTGGTCGCGGGCGGCCTGGTGGCGGCCGCGCTCGCCGGCACCGAGCACGTCGCCACCCTGGTGCTGCGTCGCGACGAGCCGCTCGACCTCGCGGGTCGGCGTACCCTCGAGCGCGGAGCGCTGGTCACCGCCCTCGTGCTGCTCTTCGCCCGGTCGGTCACCGATGCCGAGGAGCGCCTGGGCGGGCAGCTCCTGGTCGACCTGCTGGAGGCCGACGCGGAGTCCCGCGAGCGTCTCCGCGACCGCGTACGCCGCCACAGCGCCAGCCTCGACGGGCCGGTCGTCGTCGCCGCGGCGAGCATCGACGGCGCCGACCGACACCGCGCCAGCCGGGCGGCCGTCGCCCTCGCCCGCCGGATGTCGGGGCTCGCGGGCGAGCACCGCGGCGCCGTCGTCCTCGTGGCGCCGAGCCAGGACGCGCACCA
>CAZDAO010000827.1:0-1783 GCA_964503015.1 uncultured Nocardioides sp.
AGCGGTCTGGGTGTAGCGGCGGAAAATCCGGCCCGGGGCCACGCCCAGCTCCTGCGCCATCTGCTCGCCCGCCGCGCGTACCTCGGGCAGCGCTTTGGCCCGGTGCTGGGCGAACACTCGGGGCCTCTGGTCCCGGATCTCCCTGCGGCCACACCGCCCTTCGACGATGGTCTGGCGTGCGGTCCAGACGCCGAACTCCTTGTGGCAGCGGTAGCAGCCCATGATCCCGGCACCGACGACTACCAGAGCCGGCTGCCCGTTCGCGACGTACTCGCGGTGCTGCAGCCGACGGGTCAGCAGCCGGTCGACGGCCTCGGCGAGCGGGATGCTCGCGACGCCGACCATGACCGTGGCCTCCCCCGCGTCGTCGATGTCGAGGCCGAACACCGGCAGCTGCTTGTCGGCTCGAGGCAGGCCGTCGGCGTGACGGGCGAACCATGCGATCCCGGCGATGCCGGAGTCGAGGTAGCGATGCTGACGGTGTCGGTACTCGGCGAGGTCCTGCCGGGACCACTGGACCTCGAACACGACGCGCACGTCCCCACGGGTCGCCATCACGTCCGCGACCCACCCGTCCCCTGGGACCTCGGTGTGGGCGGTCCAACCGGCTCGAGCGATGGCCTCGACGATGACCGCCTTCGCGCGCAGGTGCTGTGCGCTCTCGCCGGCGCTGCAGCTGTCGCCGCCGGGGGCGTGTGCGAAGTACTGGGTGCCGAGCTTGCTGGTCTTGGCCAGCCCCTTCCACCCGCAGCGCATCGTGGCCGTACGGCGCTTCGCCCGGACGTCGTCCTTGAGTTGCGCCCACTCCTCCTCGGTGAGCAGGCAACTCACCACCGGTTCCCCGTCGACGAGACCTGACAGCGGCATCGACCCCACCTCCCGGGAAAGGTGTAGCAGTCCCCGCCGACACACCCGGTCGCACCCACCAGCCGTCTCGGCGCAGGGTTCGACGGCAGCGGGATACTGATGCTCAGGCGTCGGTGTGTTCAAAACACCCCAGCCGCCCATCTAGCCGACATACCGGATGCCCTGGTCGCACGCGTCCGAGTTGCGTCTAACCGCCGCCAATGACGCGGTTGCCCAGGCCGCCTCACGCGGGGATCCCGCATCGACACGCTCCGCGTGACCATCCCGCACCGGCACGGCCCGCGTGACCATCGCGCACGTGCACGCTCCGCGTGACCATCCGCTACTGAAACGTCCCCCTGCTACGCCTACGTTGACCACGTCGGCTGACTCTGGGGATCTCCGCAACGTTCGCCGCGGGCGGCTCGTAAGACTTCGCTGCATCTCGACATCCCGACGCGATCGTGGATCCGCATCGCTGGCCGCTCGATGGTGCTCAAGGGCGGGCATGAGCGAGCGGATCGGGGCAGATCCACACGCGCGACCAGTGCATGGTGGGGCTCCGACTGGCGCATGGAGTCCTTGTAGTCGATCAGCTGATTGAGTGGAGCCTCCCGATCCAGCCCCAATGCCGGGGCTAGTCTGAGGCCAGCGGCCCTTCCCCGGCGCGCTCGGGTCGGAACCGGACCGTGAGGAGAGCACCGTGGCCAATAACAGCTCGATCGAGTGGACAGAGACCACCTGGAATCCAGTCACAGGCTGCGACCGCGTGGCGGCAGGGTGTGACCACTGCTACGCGTTGACGCTCGCCAAGCGACTGAAGGCAATGGGCCAGGAGAAGTACCAGAACGATGGCGATCCCCGCACGTCCGGACCCGGGTTCGGCGTCACTCTCCACCCTGCCTCGCTCGATGAGCCGCGGCGGTGGCGGACACCG
>CAZDAO010000828.1:0-1364 GCA_964503015.1 uncultured Nocardioides sp.
GGCCAGGCCGGTCCCGGCCACGAGCCCCGCGAGGGTCGCCGGTCCTGCCTCGAGCGCGGCCAGCACGAGGGCGGCCTTGTCGAGCACGCCGACACCAGATCCGTTGTCCATATGCCGATATTCTCATCTCAGGGAGTGGGATGCAAGCCTACAGTCGTCGCATCGCCTGACCAGAAGGAGAACCGTCGTGGGCAAGACCCTGTCCGAGAAAGTGTGGGACGAGCACGTCGTCCGCAGCGCGGCCGGAGAGCCCGACCTCCTCTTCATCGACCTCCACCTCCTCCACGAGGTGACCTCGCCGCAGGCCTTCGACGGCCTCCGGCTCGCCAACCGCACCGTCCGCCGGCCCGACCTGACCCTCGCCACCGAGGACCACAACGTGCCGACCCTCGACTGGGACAAGCCGATCGCCGACCCGGTCAGCCGGACGCAGGTCGAGACGCTGCGCAAGAACGCCGCCGACTTCGGCGTGCGCCTGCACCCGCTCGGCGACGTCGAGCAGGGCATCGTGCACGTCGTCGGGCCGCAGCTCGGGCTCACGCAGCCCGGCATGACGATCGTCTGCGGTGACTCGCACACCTCCACCCACGGCGCGTTCGGTGCGATCGCCTTCGGCATCGGCACGTCCGAGGTCGAGCACGTGCTCGCGACCCAGACCCTCACCCAGGCGCGCCCGAAGACCATGGCGGTGACCGTCAACGGCAGCCTGCCTGAGGGCGTCACCGCCAAGGACCTGGTGCTGACCCTGATCGCGCACACCGGCACCGGCGGCGGCCAGGGCTACATCGTCGAGTACCGCGGCCAGGCCATCGAGGAGCTCTCGATGGAGGGCCGGATGACGGTCTGCAACATGTCCATCGAGTGGGGCGCCAAGGCCGGCATGATCGCGCCCGACCAGACCACCTTCGACTACATCGAGGGCAAGCCCGAGGCTCCGAAGGGGGCCGACTGGGACGCAGCCGTCGCGCACTGGAAGACCCTGCGCACCGACGACGACGCGGTCTTCGACGAGGAGATCGTGCTCGACGCCAGCACGATGACGCCGTTCGTCACCTGGGGCACCAACCCCGGCCAGGGTGCGCCGCTCGGCGCGACCGTCCCCAGCCCGGACGATTTCGCGGACCCGGTCGACCGCACCGCGACCGAGAAGGCCCTGCAGTACATGGGCCTCGAGGCCGGCACCCCGCTGCGCGAGGTCGAGGTCGACACCGTCTTCGTCGGCTCGTGCACCAACGGGCGCATCGAGGACCTGCGCCTCGCGGCCTCGATTCTCGAGGGCCGTCACGTCGCGCCGGACACCCGGCTGCTCGTCGTGCCGGGCTCGGTGCGCGTACGCCTGCAGGCCGAGGCGGAGGGACTGGACA
>CAZDAO010000828.1:1374-1782 GCA_964503015.1 uncultured Nocardioides sp.
GCTGCTCGATGTGCCTGGGCATGAACCCCGACCAGCTCGCGCCGGGGGAGCGCAGTGCCTCGACCTCCAACCGCAACTTCGAGGGCCGGCAGGGCAAGGGCGGACGTACGCACCTGGTGTCCGTGCCGGTCGCCGCCGCGACCGCGGTCCGCGGCACCCTCTCCTCGCCCGCCGACCTCCCGCCCCTCGGTGGTTGAGGTGCGAGCGGAGCGCGCCTCGACCCCACCTCTGACCAGGAGCAGCTGATGGACAAGTTCACCACCCACACCGGCGTCGGCGTCCCGCTGCGGCGCAGCAACGTCGACACCGACCAGATCATCCCGGCGGTCTACCTCAAGCGGGTGACCCGCACCGGCTTCGAGGACGGCCTCTTCGCGGCCTGGCGCAACGACCCCGACTTCGTGCTCA
>CAZDAO010000829.1:0-1777 GCA_964503015.1 uncultured Nocardioides sp.
GCAGCGCCACGCGATCTACACCGACCGGCGGCGCGTGCTGGAGGGCGCCAATGTCGAGCCGCAGCTCCGCGCGACCGTCGACACCGTCGTCGAGCAGTACGTCAGGAGCCTGACCGAGGGCTTCCCCGAGGACTGGGACTTCGACGCGCTGTGGACGCAGCTGCGCACCCTCTACCCGGTGAAGCTCGTCCAGGCCGACTACCAGGCCCGCGAGGACCTGACCGCCGACGCGCTGGTGGAGGACTTCAAGGCCGACGCCCAGGCCGCCTACGACGCCCGCACCGAGCTTCTCGGCGAGGACACCATGCGGGAGTTCGAGCGGCAGGTGCTGCTCACCGTGCTGGACCGCAAGTGGCGCGAGCACCTCTACGAGATGGACTACCTCCGCGAGGGCATCTACCTCCGTGCCTACTCCCAGCGCGACCCGCTCGTGGAGTACCAGCGCGAGGGCTTCGACATGTTCGCCGCGATGATGGACGGCATCAAGGAGGAGTCCGTCGGGTTCCTCTTCAACCTCCAGGTGGAGGTCGAGGACGAGGCCGGCACCGGTGCCGACGGTGAGCCCGAGCAGGTGTCGGTCGCCGCACCCCAGGTCTCCGCCGCGACGCCGCAGATCGACTTCGCGCAGGCCCAGGCGCACGCTCCGCAGATCCGGGCCAAGGGCCTGGACAAGCCGTCGCGTCCGCAGAACCTCTCCTACAGCGCCCCGAGCGAGGACGGCGAGGCCGAGGTGCGCGCCGAGCAGGTGGCTGCCGACGACCCGTTCGCCGGCGTCGGCCGCAACGCACTGTGCCCGTGTGGCTCCGGCCAGAAGTTCAAGCGGTGCCACGGCGCGCCCGGCGGTGCCACCGGCCGAGCCGTCATCGGCTGAGTCCGGCCGCTCACCCCCAGGTGAGCGCCACGCACTGCCAGCGGTCCCGCACGACCTCGAAGCGGGCGGCGACCGCGCGCGAGCGCCTGCCGTAGCGCACGTGCGCGTTCGCCTCGACCGCGTCGCCACGGATCAGTGCGGTGCGGACGCCGATCACGACCGGTCGTGCCGGGTTGGGCCCCCGCGCCCGGCCCGGCGTGAGCCCGGCCGCCGCGGTGACGGTCCGCGCGCGGACCGCCAGGTCGTCGTACACCTCCGGGACCGTGTGGCGCAGCACCTGGGTGACGGGCCGGTCGCCGACGGCGATCTCGACCACCGCCTGCAGGTAGCGGCCGACGAACGCGTCCACCCGACCGCGGGCGGCGACCTCGACGGCGACCAGGTCGTTGGCGCGCGTGCTGCGCAGGCGCGGTCGCGGGGGCGCGGTCCGCGGGGTCAGGTCGAGCGCCAGGGAGCCCTGGACGCTCGCCACCGGGGCCGGTGCGGTCGCCCGGAGGGCGATGACCTCGGCGTGCGTGGACTGGTCGGTGTCGCTGGTGCTCATCATCGGTCTCCGTCCGTCGGTGGGGTCGGGTCGGTGGGCAGGCGCAGCGCCTGCCCTGGCCGGATCAGGTCGGGGTCGTCGCCGACGACGTCGTGGTTGGCGCGCCAGATCGAGCGCCACCGCTCGTCGACCGTCACGTCGGGCGCCGGGTGGGCCTGGGCGATCGACCACAGCGAGTCGCCGGGCTGCACGACGTAGGTGCCCGATGCCCTCGGTGGTGGGCTCGGCGGTGGGCTGGGCGCGGGCGGCTCGTGGCGGACGGCCGGTGTCGTGGCGCGGTCCGGGAGGGGGAGCCCGGCCAGCAGGTCGGCCCCCTCGCCGCCGGCCGCGTGGGCCGGGAGGGCCGGCCCGGCGGCGACGGC
>CAZDAO010000830.1:0-1777 GCA_964503015.1 uncultured Nocardioides sp.
CAAGCTGCTCCTCAGCGAGCCCAACGTGCTGCTGCTCGACGAGCCGACCAACGACCTCGACATCGAGACCCTCAACGTCCTCGAGGACTTCCTCGACACCTGGCCCGGGACCCTGGTCGTGGTCTCGCACGACCGCTACTTCCTCGAGCGGGTCACCGACTCGACCTGGGCGCTGCTCGGCGACGGCCAGGTGTCGATGCTGCCGCGCGGCGTCGACGAGTACCTCGAGCGCCGGGCGAGCGAGCAGGCGGCCGCGAGGAACGAGCGGTCGGCGTCGCGAGAGCAGGTCGAGCAAGCGCCGCGACCGAGGGACGAGGTCGCGACGAGCGCGTCGAAACCCGGTCAGCCGACCGCTGACGTCAGCCCCGACGCCCCCAAGGCGCGCCCCGGGTCGGCCGAGGACCGCGCCGCCCGCAAGGTGCTGGCCCGGGTCGAGAAGCAGCTCGAGCGCATCGCCGTACGCGAGGCGGAGCTGCACGCCGAGATGGAGGCCAACCTCAGCGACTACGACCTGCTCGCGCGGGTCGGCGCCCAGCTCGGCGAGCTCGCGGCGGAGAAGGAGGAGCTGGAGCTGGAGTGGCTAGAGGCCTCCGAGGCCGTCGAGTAGCGGTCGCTCAGCTGAAGGGCGCGAGCAGCGAGCGCAGCAGGCCGGCGAGCTGGGCGCGCTGCCTGTCGTCGAGGTCGGCGAGGAGGTCGGCCTCAGCGGCGAGCAGCGCCTCGAAGGCGCCGTCGACGGCGGCCTTGCCCTCGGCGGTCAGCCGCACGAGGACCCCGCGCCGGTCGCGCGGGTCGGGGAGCCGCTCGACGAGGCCGCGACCGGTCAGCCGGTCGACGCGGTTGGTCATCGTGCCGCTGGTCACCAGGGTCTCGCGCAGCAGGCGACCGGGGGAGAGCTCGTACGGCGCCCCCGCGCGACGCAGCGCGGCCAGCACGTCGAACTCCCACGACTCGATGCCGTGCGCGGTGAACGCGTCGCGCCGGGCCAGGTCGAGGTGGCGGGCCAGCCGGCTGATCCGCGAGAACACCTCGACGGGAGCGAGGTCCAGGTCGCCGCGCTCGCGGCCCCAGGCCTCGACCAGGTCGTCCACCTCGTCACGCATGACGACATCCTGCCAGACGTTCCAGCCGGTCGAGAATCTTGACATCGAGACGGTTGGCGACGACAGTGGCGATGTCTCGACATCAAGACACATCTCGGGGTAGTCCAGTGACAATCTGTCGTCAGGACGGCTCGTCGACGACCGTCCGTCACTGGACTACCACCGAGGCCGCGAGGAGGAGGACGCACATGACCCACGGCTGGGACCCCGACCGCTACCTCGCGTACGCCGACGAGCGGGGGCGGCCGTTCGTCGACCTGCTCGCGCGGGTGCACGCGGAGAACCCGCACTCGATCGTCGACCTGGGTTGCGGCCCCGGCAACCTCACCGCGCTGCTCGTGGACCGGTGGCCGGGTGCCGCCGTCACGGGGATCGACAGCAGTCCCGAGATGATCGCGGCCGCTCGTGCGATCGAGGGAGTGTCGTGGGAGGTCGCCGACCTGCGCGACTGGGCGCGTCCCGACCCGCTGGCGCTCCGCGCGCCGGTCGACGTCCTCGTCTCCAACGCAACGCTGCAGTGGGTCCCCGACCACCTCGGCCTGCTGCCGGGGCTGCTCGACCGCGTCGCGCCGGGTGGCTGGTTCGCCTTCCAGGTCCCCGGCAACTTCGACGAGCCGAGCCACACCGCGCGCACCGAGCTCGCCGCGCGCGAGCCGTACGCCGCCCACGTCCGCGAC
>CAZDAO010000831.1:0-1776 GCA_964503015.1 uncultured Nocardioides sp.
GAAGGTCGTCGTGGCGCGTGAGCTCTCCCGCGACCTGCGCCTGCTCGTCGCCGCACAGCCCACCCGCGGTGTCGACGTCGGCTCCATCGAGTTCATCCACAAGCAGGTCGTCGCCACCCGCGACAGCGGGATCCCCGTGCTCGTGGTGTCCACCGAGCTCGACGAGGTCGTGGCCCTGGCCGACCGGATCATGGTCCTCTACCGAGGCAAGATCGTCGGGATCGTCCCGGCCGACACCCCCCGCGAGACCCTCGGTCTCATGATGACCGGCGAGCGCCCCGACGACCTGAAGGACGTGGTCGCGTGAGCGACACCGAGAAGCCCCAGCCGGACGACAAGCCCGAGCTGGACGACAAGCCCGAGCCGGACGATAAGCCCGGGGTCGACCCCCACGACGCACGCGGCGAGCGGTCCCGGTCGCTGCTGCGCGAGATCGCCTCCGGCGACGCGCTGGCCGGCGTGCTGGCCGTGCTCCTGGCGGTCTTCGTCGGGTCGGTGATGATCGCCGCCACCGACACCGACGTCCGGGAGACCGCGGGCTACATCACCGCCCGCCCCTCCGACTTCTTCACCGCCCTGTGGGACGCCATCTCCGGCGCCTACAGCGCGATGTTCCGGGGCGCGGTCTACAACAACCTCGTCGACGACCCGGCCCAGCAGTGGCGCCCGCTGACGGAGAGCCTGAAGTTCGCCGGCCCCCTCATCCTGGGTGGTCTCGGCGTCGGCATCGCCTTCCGGGCCGCACTGTTCAACATCGGTGGTCGCGGTCAGATGCTGATCGCCGGCGGCGCGGCCGGCCTCGTCGGCTTCAAGCTCGACCTGCCGGCGGTGATCCACCTGCCGCTGGCCATCCTGGTCGGCATGGCCGCCGGCGCCCTGTGGGCCGGCATCGCCGGCTTCCTCAAGGCTCGCACCGGGGCCCACGAGGTGATCCTCACGATCATGCTCAACTACGTCGGCTACTACCTCCTCTTCTGGGCCCTGACCAAGGAGTGGCTGCTCGCGACGCCCGGCTCGGCCAACCCCAAGTCGCCGCCGATGAAGGAGACCGCGATCCTGCCGAAGGTGCTGGGCGACCGGTTCAACCTGCACCTCGGCTTCGTCCTGGCGCTGGTCGCCGTGGCGGTCGTGTGGTGGCTGCTCAACAGGTCCACCCTCGGCTACCGCATCCGGGCCGTCGGCGAGAACCCGAACGCCGCCCGGGCGTCGGGCATCAACGTGGGCTGGACCTACACGGCCGTGATGATGATCGCCGGCTCGCTGCTCGGCCTGGCCGGGGTCAACCAGGTCCTCGGCACCGTGACCAGCGGCGTGTCGCTCGACCTCGACGCCTCCATCGGGTTCGACGCGATCACGGTCGCGCTGCTCGGCCGCTCGCGACCCCTCGGCATCCTCGCGGCCGGACTGCTGTTCGGCGCCCTCAAGGCCGGTGGCTTCACCATGCAGGCCTCGGAGAACATCTCGGTCGACCTGGTCCTGGTCGTGCAGTCGCTGATCGTCCTCTTCCTCGCCGCGCCTCCGCTGGTACGCGCCATCTTCCAACTGCCCGCCAAAGAGGCCAAATAAGCACCGTGACCCAGCAGCCGCCCGCTGACAGCGGAGGGCTGCCTCCCGACACGGCGGTGACGCCCACCCGGTCCCGCGGCACCCGCAAGCTGCCGATCATGCTCGGCCTGCTCACCGCCCTGCTGGGCGTCGTGCTGCTCCGCTCCTCTCACGCGGGCGACACGACGTTCGAGCTCTCCGCCGACACCGACTTCGTGCAGCTGCCCGACA
>CAZDAO010000832.1:0-1775 GCA_964503015.1 uncultured Nocardioides sp.
TGCTCGACATCTCCGCCGAGCGGGTGGCCCGCGGCGAGGCGCCGCTGTTCCAGTCGCACATGTGGGACGGCTCGGCCGTGCCGCTGGAGGAGAACCTCCAGATCGCCGAGGAGCTGCTCGCCAAGTGCGCCGCGGCCAACATCATCCTCGAGATCGAGGTCGGCGTCGTCGGCGGCGAGGAGGACGGCGTCGCCAACGAGATCAACGACCAGCTCTACACCACCCCCGAGGACGCCATCGCCACGGTCAAGGCGCTGGGTGCCGGCGACCGCGGCCGCTACATGACCGCGCTGACCTTCGGCAACGTGCACGGCGTCTACAAGCCGGGCAACGTCAAGCTCCGCCCGGAGATCCTCAAGGCCGCTCAGGAGGCGGCCGCCTCCGAGCTCGGCCTCGGCTCCGACGCGCGCCCGTTCGACCTGGTGTTCCACGGCGGCTCGGGCTCGACCGCACAGGAGATCAGCGACGCCGTCGACTTCGGCGTGGTGAAGATGAACGTCGACACCGACACCCAGTACGCCTTCACCCGCCCCGTCGCGGCCCACATGTTCGCCCACTACGACGGCGTGCTGAAGGTCGACGGCGAGGTCGGCAACAAGAAGCAGTACGACCCCCGCGCCTGGGGCAAGGCCGCCGAGGCCGGCATGGCCGCGCGCGTGGTCGAGGCGTGCGAGAACCTCCGCTCGGCCGGGACGTCGCTGGCCGGCTGACACCCGCGGGTGTGTCGCCCGGCGGGTCACCGCCGGGCGACGCGGCGGACGTCGGCAGCCAGTGGCGCCGCGGCCGCTACGAGCAGCACCAGCGCCAGCGGGATGAGCGCGGCGAACCCGAGCTCGAGGTAGCCCAGCGCGCCGAGCACCCCGCCGGCGAAGAAGAGGCCGACGAGCAGGGCGAGCACGCCCAGCTTGGGGAGGTCGGCCACGACCGGGTCCAGGTCGGCGGTGCGGTGGACGTAGAGCAGCTTGCCGACCTCGATGCCGATGTCGGTGATCATCCCGGTCACGTGGGTGGTGCGGATCTGCGCGCCCGAGATCTTGGTGATGATCGCGTTCTGCATGCCCATCGTGAAGCAGAGGACGCCGACGAAGACCCAGGCACGGTGCTGCCAGGCCAGCTCCTCGGCGAGCAGCCCGAAGAGCAGCATCAGCAGCGCCTCGAGCACCAGCACGTTGGCGTAGCGTGCGCGCAGCCCTCGCCGCCGCCCCCAGTTGAACACCACCGCGCAGCTCGCGGCGCCGGCGATGAAGGTCACGAGCCCGATCAGCCCGGTCAGCACGACCGTGGCCCCTCCGAGCACGAGGTGGTCGGCCACGGCCGCGGTCAGCCCGGTCATGTGCGAGGTGTAGACCGACACGGCGACGAAGCCGACCGAGTTGAGCACGCCGGCGTTCAGGGCGAGCAGCGCGGCGAGCTGCACGTTGTGCCGGGGCGTGCGCGTGGGGCCGGCGACGGCGAGCAGGTAGCCCCGGAGGAGGCGCCTGCGTGGGATCACCCGGCCATTCTCCCCGACGTCCCGGACGCCGCGGCGCCGGTCCGGGACGTGACGAGGGCGGTGCGCGAGGGGAGCCCCCTCACGCACCGCCCCGGCAGGACGTCGTACGCCGCTAGCGCGCCGGCGCGTTGCCCGGGATGTCGTCCGGGTCGCCGTAGGAGTCACCGTGGTGCGCGTGCTCGGTCAGGTCCTTCTGCACACGCGGGTCGTCGGCGTCGGCGAAGTAGTCGAACGGGATCGTCTCGTCGCCGATGTTGAGCACGTAATAAGGCGTGAACGGGCG
>CAZDAO010000833.1:0-1775 GCA_964503015.1 uncultured Nocardioides sp.
GCCGATCATCCGGGAGGTGCTCGCGGCCTACGGCATCCCGGTGGTGGGGCACGCCGAGATGGAGGCCGACGACGTCATCGGCACCCTCGCCTCCGACGCCGGGATGCCCGTGGACATCGTCACCGGCGACCGCGACCTCTTCCAGCTGGTCGACGACGAGGCCGCGGTGCGGGTCCTCTACGTCGCGCGCGGGGTGAGCAGGCACGAGCGGGTCGACAACGCCTGGGTGCGCGGCAAGTACGGTGTCGACGCCCAGCAGTACGCCGACCTGGCCACGCTGCGCGGCGACGCCTCCGACGGCCTGCCTGGCGTCGCCGGGGTGGGGGACAAGACCGCGGCCACGCTGCTCGGCCGGTTCGGCACGATCGAGTCGATCGTCGAGGCCGCGCACGACCCGGAGTCCGACATGGGCCCCGGACCGCGCGGGAAGATCAAGGCCGCGGCCGACTACCTCGCCGTCGCGCCCCGAGTCGTCGCCGTACGCCGCGATCTGGACCTCGGGGCGCCCGACCTCACCCGCCCCCGGACACCGGCCGACCACGCGGCCGTCGTGGCGCTCGACGAGAAGTGGGACCTCGGCTCATCTGCTGTGCGCCTCGTGCAGGCCCTGTCGGGATCGCACTAGTCTGGACGACGTGAGCACTTCCGAGGTCGAGTCCAAGGACCGGCAGATCCTCTCGCTGCTGGCCGCCGACGGCCGCATGTCCTTCACCGACCTCGGCAAGGCGACCGACCTGTCCACCTCGGCGGTGCACCAGCGCGTCAAGCGGCTCGAGCAGCGAGGCCTCATCAAGGGCTACGGCGCGACCGTCGACCACGACCAGCTCGGCCGCCCGCTGACGGCGTTCATCTCGATCACGCCGATCGACCCCTCCCAGCCCGACGACTACCCCGATCGGCTCGTCGGCATCAAGGAGATCGAGTCGTGCTGGTCGGTGGCGGGCGAGGAGTCCTACATCCTCAAGATCCGCGTTGCAACGCCGCTCGCGCTCGAGGAGCTCCTGGCGCGCATCCGCGGCTCGGCCAGCGTCTCGACGCGCACGACGATCGTTCTCTCGACGCCCTACGAGAACCGCCCCATCGACTGACTCGGGAGGCTGTCGTGCCCGACCTGACCACCGTGCTGCGGTCCGAGCGCGACGCGCTCGTCACCACGCTCGAGCAGCTGTCCGACGAGCAGTGGCAGGCTCCGTCACTGTGCGGCGAGTGGCGTGTGGTCGACGTGGCGGCCCACCTCGCCTGGGCTCCCGTCCTGGGACCGGGCGCCGGCCTGGTGGCGATGGCGCGCAACCGCTTCTCGGTCAACCGGATGATCGCGCGCACCGCGGTGGCGTGGTCGGCGCGTGGCCACGGCGCGATCCTCGACCAGCTGCGTGCCAACGCCGAGTCGGGCGCCAAGCCGATCGGGATGCCGCAGGTGGCCGCGCTCGCCGACGCCGTCGTGCACGGCGTCGACGTACGCCGGCCCCTCGGCCTGCCGCACGAGGTCCCGACCTCGGCGATCGGCCCGGTCGCCGACTTCGCGCTCGCGACGCCGCGGCCGCTGGACGCGGTCATCGGCGGCCGCACCCGCGCCCGGGTCCGCGGCCTGCGCGTCGTGGTGCCCGGGACCGACTGGTCCCACGGCTCCGGACCCGAGGTCTCCCTCCCGCCCGAGGCCGCCCTCCGCCTCCTCTACGGGCGTCCCGTCACCCCGGACGAGGTCTCCGGGCCCGGTGCGGCCACCCTCCTCGCCCGCCTCTGAGGCGCGGCGCAGGCCCTTTCGTGATCCCCGG
>CAZDAO010000834.1:0-1774 GCA_964503015.1 uncultured Nocardioides sp.
GGATGTGCTCGGTGCCGATGTAGTTGTGGCCGAGCTGGAGCGCCTCGCGCAGCGAGAGCTCGAGCACCTTCTTGGCGCGCGGCGTGAACGGGATGTGGCCGGACGGGGCCTGCTGGCCCTGGCCGATGATCTCCTCCACCTGGGCGCGCACGGCCTCCAGGGAGATGTCGAGGGACTCCAGCGCCTTGGCGGCGACGCCTTCACCCTCGTGGATGAGGCCGAGCAGGATGTGCTCGGTCCCGATGTAGTTGTGGGAGAGCATGCGGGCCTCTTCCTGGGCCAGCACGACAACTCGCCGGGCTCGGTCGGTGAACCGCTCGAACATGTGCGCTCCTTGCTCCGTCTGCGTGGTCCGCGGGGCCGACGCAGGCGCCGGGTTGCGAACACTGGGCTCAACGCCCGACCTCAGCCTACGTGTTCCCACCGCACACACGAGAGCGTCCGCTCACAGCGAACGAGCGGACGCCCCACGTGGATGCCGTACGACGTCAGTGCGCGGCGTCGTAGGCCCGCTGCACGTCAGCCGAGATGCGGCCCCGCTCGGAGACCTCCATGCCCTGCGCCTTGGCCCACTCGCGGACGTCCTTGGTGTTCGAGCTGCTCGAGGACGAGCCGGAGGACGCCTTGCGGCCGCGCCGCGACCCACCGGTCACCTTGCGGGCGTGACCGACGTAGCCGCTCATCGCCTCGCGCAGCGCCGCGGCGTTGGCGTCGTTGAGGTCGATCTCGTAGTTGGTCCCGTCGAGACCGAACGAGACCGTCTCGCTCGCCTCGGTGCCGTCGAGGTCGTCCACGAGAACGATGTTGACCTTCTGTGCCATTTCGTCGCTCATTTCAATTCAGGGGGTGGATGAACGAGACGATCATCGTGGAAGAGGTCCGTGAAGACAATTCCGCCCCTGAATGAGAATGTCGTCAGGAATTCCGTGACATCGAATATGCGTCCCCTTTTTGTCTGGCATTTCCGGCACCGCAGGTCGTCATCGTGCAATTCGGGCCGCGGGTCGGACGACGTGGGTGAGACTCATGCAAGGGGCGGTTGGTTGCGCTCGAACACGAGTCGCAGTCCCTGGAGGGTCAGCCAGGGCGAGTGGACGGTGAAGCAGCCGCAGTCGTCCACGAGCAGAGGGGCCAGGTGGCCCGTGGCGATGACGGTGACGTCCTCGGCGGGCACGCCGAGCTCGGCGATCATCCGCGCCACGAGTCCCTCGACCTGGGCCGCGACGCCGAAGACCATGCCGCTCTGCAGAGCTTCGACGGTGTTCTTGGCGATCACGGAGCGCGGGCGGGCGAGCTCGACCTTGCGCAGCTGGGCCCCGCGCCTCATGAGGGCGTCGAGGGAGGTCTCGATGCCGGGCGAGATGGCGCCGCCGACGTACTGGCCCTTGGCGTTGACCACGTCGAACGTCGTCGCGGTGCCGAAGTCGACCACGATGGCCGGGCCGCCATGCAGCGTGGCCGCGGCGAGCGAGTTCACGATCCGGTCCGACCCCACCTCGCGCGGGTTGTCCATCAGCACGGGGATGCCGGTCCTCACCCCGGGCTCGACCACGATCGCCGGGACGTCGCCGAGGTGCCGGTCGAGCATCTCGCGCCACTCGTGCAGCACGGCCGGCACGGTCGCGCACACCGCCACGCCGTCGACGTCGGCGACCCGGTCGCCCAGCAGCCCGCGGATCAGCACCGACCACTCGTCGGCCGTGCGGCGCTCGTGGCTGTCGACCCGCCAGTGGGCGGTCACCTCGTCCCCGTCGAGCAGGCCGAGGAAGGTGTG
>CAZDAO010000835.1:0-1774 GCA_964503015.1 uncultured Nocardioides sp.
GTCCACGGTGACCACGGCCGGCCAGGGCGGCGCGGGCGGCTCCGGGGTGGTGATCGTCCGGTACCCGGGGAGCGCGCGGGCCACCGGGGGCACGATCACGAGCTCGGGGGGCTACACCATCCACACCTTCACCTCGAACGGAACGCTGACGGTCACCTGATGGCGGACACCAACAAGCCAGTCCCGATCAAATCGGCCCCGGGCATCAAGCGCGACGGCACGATGCTGGAGGGCGAGGGGTATGTGGACGGTCGGTGGGTGCGCTTCCAGCGCGGCCTGCCGCGCAAGATCGGCGGCTACCGCTCGATCAACAAGTTCCTGCGCGAGATGCCGACGGCGATCGAGGCCTACACCCGCGACGGTCTGACCTACCTGCACGCCGGCGAGCCCAACTACCTGGAGCGGCTCTACATCGACGGCTCGCTCAACACGAGCGTCATCAGCGACCGCACGCCGACCTCGGGCTTCACCGCAGACGACGACAACATGTGGTCGTTCGCCGTCGAGACCCGGCTCGTCGCCGGCGTCTTCGTGCCCTACATCATGGCCCAGGTGGCCCCGAACGCCTCGTGCATCTGCAACGACGAGGGCGGAGCCCTCTTCGCGGGCGAGCTGTTCGCCACCACCGCCCTGACCCAGGTCACCCTGGCGACGGGGGCGACGCCGACCGGCGGCGTCGTGGCGCTGCACCCCTACACCATGGTCTACGGCGACAACGGCTACATCGCGTGGTCCATCGCCGGCGACCCGACCGACTTCACCAGCGCCGGATCCGGCAGCGTCAACGCCACCAGCCAGAAGATCGTGACCGCCAAGCCCCTGCGCGGCGGCGGGTCGAACAGCCCGGCCGGTCTCTTCTGGTCCGCCGACGCCCTGGTGCGCGCGACCTTCGTCGGCGGGACCTCGGTCTTCGCCTTCGACACCGTCGCCAGCGAGATCTCGATCCTGGGGCAGAACACCGTCGTCGAGTACAACGGGGTGTTCTACTGGCCCGGCACCAGCAGCTTCATGCAGTTCAACGGCGTCGTGCGCGAGGTCGAGAACAACATGAACATCAACTGGTTCTTCGACAACCTGAACAGTTCCCAGCGCCAGAAGGTGTTCGGCTTCAAGGTCCCGCGCTTCGGCGAGATCTGGTGGTGCTTCCCCTACGGCTCCTCCGACGTCTGCACGCACGCGGTCATCTACAACGTGCGGGAGAACTCGTGGTACGACACCGAGCTCGGCGAGGGCGGCCGCAGCGCCGGCGTCACCCCGACGGTGTTCCCCAAGCCGCTGCTGACCGGCGTCGAGCCGGCCGACCCGCAGGCCTTCGCCGTCGCCATCAACGCCGGCGGGACCAGCTACACGG
This sequence comes from uncultured Nocardioides sp., assembly GCA_964503015.1. Lineage (GTDB taxonomy): Bacteria > Actinomycetota > Actinomycetes > Propionibacteriales > Nocardioidaceae > Nocardioides. The sequence goes on from CAZDAO010000835.1 coordinate 1,352, forward strand.
CCGGCGACACCCTGACCGTGTCCGGCGGCACGCCGACCGAGGAGGTCGAGCTCACGGTGACCACCGTCGCCGCGGGCGTCATCACCGGCGTGGTGATCTCCAACGCCGGGTCCTACACCTCGACGCCGACCAACCCGGTGTCCGTGACCGGGGGCTCAGGCTCGGGGGCGACCTTCAACCTGACCTTCATCGAGCCCTACAAGCTCTGGGTCCACGAGACCGGGGTCGACGCCATCGACGGCCAGGACATGCAGCCCATCGAGAGCTTCTTCGAGACGGGCGAGATCACCATGGCCACCGAGAACAACTCGAACAAGGCGGTGAGCGTCCTGGCCATCGAGCCGGACTTCATCCAGACCGGCGACATGACGGTCCAGATCCACGGTCGTGTAAACGCCAGGGCGCCCGAGCAGGAGGGCCCGA
>CAZDAO010000836.1:0-1772 GCA_964503015.1 uncultured Nocardioides sp.
CGATGGCCGATGGCGCCGCGGCAATTCGGCGGATGACGGCCGGCCCCTCCGACGGCACCCGCCTGGCGTCGTCCCTGCTGCCGGACGGGACGCGGAAGGTCGAGTCGCTCACGGTGGCGCGCACGTTCGGCGCCACGCCGCTGCTGCCGGGCGACGAGGTGCAGGCCGTCGACGGTCGCGCGGTCGAGGACTGGCTGGCCGGCGGTGACGCGCCCGGACGGGAGGTGGGCGACGTCGTGCGCTACGAGGTACGCCGCTCGGGCGAGGCGCTGGACCGCATCCAGCAGGTCGAGGTGACCCTGGTCCCGTACCCCGTCGCCGCAGCACTCCGGTCCGGGTGGCAGGCCGTGCTCGCCGCCCTCGCCCTCCTCGTCGCCGGGTCCGCGGCGTTCTGGGCGCGCCCCCGGGCCGGGTCGACGCGTGCCTTCCTCGTCGCGGCGGCGCTGCTCCCCGCGATGCTGACCTCGACGCCGTTCGGCGTGGGCGCGGTCGACCTGGTGGGCTCGCGTGGCGTGTGGCCCGAGGCCGTCGGCGAGGCCATGGCTGCCCTCGGCCTGGTCGCCGTGGTGGTCGCCGTGCTCTGCCTGGTCCGCCTGCCGGGACCCCAACGGCGGTGGGCGCCGGTGCTCGCGCTCGTCGCCCCGCTCGTCGGGTACGCCGCCTGGCTCGGGCTCGCCCTCGACGACGCCGCCTCCCGCGCTGCCCGCCTCGACGTGCTCACCACGGTCGCCGTGCCCGCGTTGTGGGCGGTCGTGCCGGCGCTCGTCGGCGCGGCCGCCCTCGCCCACGCTCGTGCCGAGCAGCGTGACGAGGTGCTGGCCACGCGCCTGGTGCTGCTCGGGGTCGGTGCCGGTCTCGGCACGTGGGTCTTCCTCGGCCAGCTGCCGGTGTGGCTGACGGGGGAGACGCCGCTGCGGTGGGACGTCCTCAGCGCCCTGGCCCTCGGCGTGCCGCTCGCCTGCGTGGCCGTCGCGGCCGCACGGTTCCACCTCGACGAGATCGAGCCGCGCGTGCGCCGCGGCCTGGTGCAGGCGCTGGTGCTGGTCGTGGTGGGCGCTGCGTTCGTCGCGCTGGTGCGTGCCGTGGACGCCGCCGCGGACATCTCGGTGGGCTCGATGCTCACCGGCGGGCTGCTCGCGCTGCTCCTGCTCCCGGCCGCCGTGGCCGTGCAGCGCCTGGTCCGTCGGCTCGTCTACGGTGACCGCGTGTTCCCCGACCGCGTGGTGTCGGACCTGCGCCGGCTGGACCCGGTGACCGCGCCGGAGGACGTGCTGCGCGAGGCGCTCGAGCTGCTGGCGCGGCGCCTGCACCTCTCCTTCGCCGCAGTGGACGTCTTCGCGACGGGCACCTCCGAGTCCGTCGCCACCTCCATCGGGACGTCGTACGGCACGCCGTCGACGATCGACCTGGTGGTGGGTGGCACCACCCTCGGTCGGCTCCGGGTCGAGGTCGACGTCGGCCGCGACCCGTTCGGGCCGGGGGACCGGCGCCTGCTCGAGGACGTCGGCAGCCAGGTGGGCGCGCTCGTGCAGGCGATGACGGCCAACCGCGAGCTGCAGATGTCGCGCCAGCGGCTCGTCGCGGCGCGCGAGGAGGAGCGTCGCCGGTTGCGCCGGGACCTCCACGACGGGCTGGGCCCCTCGCTGGCGACCCTGGCGATGCGTCTCGAGGCCGCCTCGGACCTGATCCACGAGGACCCGGCCCAGGCGGCGGACCTCGTCGCGGGCCGGTCGGGCCAGGCGCGCGGGGACAACCCCGCAGTACAACCCCAC
>CAZDAO010000837.1:0-1765 GCA_964503015.1 uncultured Nocardioides sp.
GTACCCGGTGTGGTTGGAGAAGTTCACCGTCAGCACCGGCCACACCTCGTGGCCGAGGCGCTGGAGGGGGAAGACGGCGGCGGAGTTGCCGACGTGGCCGTAGGCGACGTGGGACTGGATCGAGAGGACGCGCACCCCGAGAGACTAGGCCACCTGCAGCGAGCGCTTCGAGAGGCCCATCCAGTAGCCGTCGATCACCTGGACGCCCGGGTCGTCGGCCGTCGTGGCCGCACCGAGCGTGACGAAGAGCGGCGTGTAGTGCTCGACCGTGGGGTGGGCGTACGGCATGCCGGGGGCCTTCGCCCGGTAGTCGGAGAGAAGGTCGACGTCGCCGCGGGTGAGCGCGTCGGCCGCCCAGAGGTCGAAGTCCGTGCTCCAGCCCGGGACGGCCGCGTCGATGCTCCAGTCGGTCAGGAACGGCAGGCCGTGGGTCAGGAAGCCGGAGCCGATGATGAGCACGCCCTCGTCGCGCAGCGGGCGCAGTCGCTCGCCGAGCTGCATCAGGCGCTGCGGGTCGTCGGTCGGCAGCGACATCTGCAGCACCGGGACGTCGGCCTCGGGGTACATGATCTTCAGCGGCACCCAGGCACCGTGGTCGAGGCCGCGCGAGGTGTGCTGGTGCACCGGCTCGGTGCTCGGCATCATCGCCGCCACCCGCTGGGCCAGTGCCGAGGCGTCCGGCGTCCGGTAGGTCATTTGGTAGTACTTCGGCGCAAAGCCCCCGAAGTCGTAGACGAGCGGCGCCGAGCTCGCGCTCAGGCTCACCGGCGCGGACTCCCAGTGGGCGCTCACGATGAGGATCGCCTTCGGACGCGGCAGGTCCGCGGCCCACGCGGAGAGCTGCCCGGACCAGACCGGGTCGTCGAGCAGGGGCGGTGCCCCGTGGCCGATGTACAGGGCGGGCATGCGAGCGTTCATGGCAACCTCAATAGTTCGATCTTCAACTATATTCCCCGGGTAGTCCAGTGGCAAGACGTCGTGCCCGGGCGTTCCGGACGACGGTTCGTCACTGGACTACCGCGGGGGTACGTCGTCGTACGACGGCAGCGTCCAGTCGACGGGCCGCCCGCCCTGCTCCTCCAGCAGCCGGTTCACGCGGCTGAACGGCTTCGAGCCGAAGAACCCGCGGCGCGCGCTCAGCGGCGAGGGGTGCACCGACTCCACCGACGGCACCGGACCGAGCAGCGGCTTGAGGGACTGGGCGTGCCGCCCCCACAGGATCGCGACGCACGGCCCGCCCCGCTCGGCCAGGGCCACGATGGCGCGCTCGGTGATCGCCTCCCAACCCTTGCCCTGGTGGCTGTTGGAGTCGCCCGGTCGCACGGTGAGCGACCGGTTGAGCAGCATCACCCCCTGGTCGGCCCACGCGGACAGATCGCCGTGCTTCGGGGGAACGATGCCGAGGTCGTCGCGGAGCTCGACGTAGATGTTGACCAGGCTCGGCGGCAACGGCCACACGTGCCGCTCGACCGCGAAGCTCAGCCCGATCGGGTGCTGCGGATTGGGGTAGGGGTCCTGCCCGACGACCAGGACGCGGACGTCGGCCAGCGGCCGCTCGAAGGCACGGAAGACCCGGTCCGCACCGGGCTGGTAGCCGCGTCCGGCCGCGTCCTCGTCGCGCAGGAAGCGACCCATCGCGGCGATCCGGTCGTCGACCGGGGCGAGCGCCTCGGCCCAGTCGGCGGCGACGCGTCCCTTCTCGACGAGCCGGGCCAGCGAGCCCGCCGCGGTCACCGTCCACCTCCGCGCACGGGCCGCTGGAGCC
>CAZDAO010000838.1:0-1761 GCA_964503015.1 uncultured Nocardioides sp.
GCAACGCGAGCGCGGTGCTGCCGATCCGGGCGACGACGTCGCCGGACGGCTCGATGCGAGGCGGCCGGGGCATGCCGGGAGTGTGGCAGCACGCACCGACACCGGGGCACACGCCAGGTTCTGTGCGCGCTTCGATGTATCTGTCGCCGGCCACGGCACACCCCTCCTTGATGAGCGGATGATGCGCGGGCACCGTCCCCGGACCTCGAAGGGAGCACACATGCAGACCTCACGAGTGGGCAGGCTGGCCGTAGCAGCGGCCCTGATGGGCGGAACCGTCCTCGCTGCTCCGGCGTACGGACACGAGCAACGCGGCCTGGACGCCGGCATCGTCGGCACCACGCACGTCTTCTGCGACTTCGGAGGACCGATCTGTCGGGCCGAGGGCCGGGTGCGGGTGACCAACAACCGTCGTCCCGGAACCGGTGCGGTGGCGACGTGCGTCGGTATCGAGGCCCACACCGCCTCACACCGCAACCTGTCGATCGAGGGTCCCTCGGAGTGGGGACAGGCGGTGGCGACGGTGCGGCCCGGGCGCTCGCGGACGACCACGTTCAAGACCGTCTACGACGAGTCAGCCGGACCCATCGACCACGTGCATGTGATCCACACCCACCGCCATCTCGTGCAGGGCGGGCGGGCCTGCTGAGGGGCTCAGTTGGAGCCGGTGTGCGCGACGACCTCCTTGAGGAACCCGCGCGCCCCGAGGAAGTCCGAGAGCGACTCGCGGTGCTCGTCACAGGCCAGCCACGTCTTGCGCCGGTCGGGGGTGTGGATCTTCGGGTTGTTCCACAGCAGGTCCCACGCGGCGTCGGCCGTGCAGCCCTTCGCCGAGCAGATCTCGCGATCGAGCTCCATGGACGACCTCTCGCACAGGGGTGGGCGGAAAGGAGAAGTGCCGGACAGCCACGGGGGGAAGCTGTCCGGCACTTCGAAGACGACCGCAGACGGGGGATGCTGCGACCGCTGTCGGGGATCATTGCACGGCAGATCGGTGAAAACCAAACCTTCACCCGGCGACACGCGCGGAACGTTTTTTCCTCAGTCGTCGCGGTCGCCGGCCGTGAGTTCATGCGTCGAGGGCGCGCTCGGAAGCGCGAATCCGTCGTCGCGCTGGTCTCCGGCGTTGGCCATGATCACCGCGAAGAGCGGCAGGAACACCGCCGAGCCCACGAGCACCCACCGGAGCACCCCGGGGCCGACGGCCACGGCGGCGACGAAGCACACCAGGCGGATCGTCATGGACAGCGCGTAGCGGCGCTGGCGTGACCTCATGTCCTCGGCCGCGCTGCTGCGAGCCGTCGTGATGCGTACGGCGTCGTGCTTGGCCATGCCTCCCATCGTACGTCGCTAGGCTCAGCGGCGAACGGCCGGCCGGGCCGGCGCCGCAGGACCCGCCACACGTCGAGGAGCACGTCATGACCAACCGCACCTACCGCGTCACCGAGATCGTCGGCACCTCCCCCGAGGGGATCGACCAGGCCGTCCGCAACGGCATCGAGCGTGCCGGCCAGACCCTGCGCCATATCGACTGGTTCGAGGTGACCCAGATCCGCGGCCAGGCCAAGGACGGCCGGGTCGAGCACTTCCAGGTCGGCATGAAGGTCGGGTTCCGCCTCGAGGACGAGTGATTCCGCCTACCCAGCGGTAATCACTAGCGTCGTGGGCGTGACCGAGACTCCCGGATCCAGCTCCGCCCCCCGTTCCGTCCTCGTGACCGGCGGCAACCGTGGCATCGGCCGCGCGATCGCCGAGGCGTTC
>CAZDAO010000839.1:0-1761 GCA_964503015.1 uncultured Nocardioides sp.
GCGAGGTGCTGGCTGACCGAGCCGATCAGCGCCTCACCGGTGCGACCGTGCCCGTGGCTGCCCGTCACGAGCAGGGAGGCGGACTCCGCAGCGCGCAGCAGCTCGTCCACCACGTGCCCGGTCGCCTCGTCGAGGGCGGCACCGCCGACACCGGCCTCCGACAGCGTCTTGCCGGCCTGCTCGAGCACTGCCTTGGAGTCGCCGGTCGGGATGTCGACCAGGCCCGCCATGCCCACGGCGCCGGTCATCCCGCCCCACGTGGGGGGCAGCACCGCGTTGACCGCGAGGACGCGCAGCGGCACGTGAGTGCGCAGCGACTCCGCCGCAGCCCAGTGCAGGGCACGCTCGGCGTCGGCCGAGCCGTCGTAGGCCACCAGGATCGGGAGTGTCGTCGTCATGCCTCCACGCTTGCCGGTCCGGAGCGCGCGGGGCAGGGCCCGAGGTCCCCGGATCGGCGGGCGAAGGTCCCGCCGGCGGCAGGTCGACGACCACCCCCCGTCGGGGGGTCCCGGCGGGGGGTGGGCCGCCCCTACCCTCGGTCGCGGCGCGTCACCGCGCCCGCGCCCGGGGCGCGCGAGCCGAGGGGGACCATGACCGACGACCGCCGAGACGCCGTCACCGAGGCCGGGACCAGGCCCGTGGAGATCGCTTCGTCCACCGACGACGAGCGCCGCGAGCTCGCCGCGCTCTGTGCGCGAGCCCGTGACGCCGTCGGCGACCTGGCTGCGGCCCTCGCCCTCGCCGACGACGTCGGCAGGCGGCTGCCCCCGCCCGGCACCGGCCGCACGGCCCACCTGTGGTCCGCCCTCGCCGGCGTCGCGGCCGCGGACCTCACGGTCGCGCGCGTCCTCGAGCCCCACCTCGACGCCCTCGCGATCCTGGGCCAGGCCGGGATGCCGGCGGAGGCCGGCACCTGGGGGGTCTTCGCCGCGGAGGGCCCGGGCGAGCCGCTGCGCGCGACGCGGAGCGGCGCGTCGTACGTCCTCGACGGGCGCAAGCACTGGTGCTCCCTGGCGGGCGACCTCGACCACGCCCTCGTGAGCGCCCGCGTGGGTGAGGAGCGCCAGCTGTTCGCGGTGGACCTCGACGACCCGGGCGTGTCCCCGGTGGCCGGGACGTGGGTCGCGCGCGGGCTGGCGTCGGTCGACTCCGGACCGGTGGACATGGCAGGCGTGCCGGCTCGACCGGTCGGCCGCCCGGGCTGGTACCTCGACCGTCCGGGCTTCGCCTGGGGAGCCGTCGGCGTCGCGGCGGTGTGGTTCGGCGGAGCCGTGGGCGTCGCCCGCCGCCTGGTGGCCGCGTCCGGCTCGCGCGAGCCCGACCAGGTCGCGCTCGTCCACCTCGGCGCGGTCGACGCCGGCCTGCACGCAGCCCGCTCCGTGCTCGCCGACGCCGCGGCCGCCACCGATGCCGGGGCCCTCACCGGTACGACGGGCTGGCGGGCCGCCCTGCGCGTGCGCGACGTGGTCGCCGGTGCGGCCGAGGACGTGCTGCGGCGCGCCGCCCACGGGATGGGCCCCGGCCCGCTGGCCACCGAGGAGGACCACGCCCGGCGCGTCGCCGACCTCGAGCTCTACCTGCGGCAGTGGCACGCAGAGCGCGACCAGGCGAGCCTGGGCCGGATGCTCCTCGACGACCCGGCGACGACCTGGTGAGCGAGCCGTCCTTCCGCCACGACGTGGCGGGCACCCCGGCGGCCGCATGGTCGGAGGTGATCGCCTCGCTGCCGGTGTGGCAGCTGCCGCCGGGGGCGCGCCGGCT
>CAZDAO010000840.1:0-1760 GCA_964503015.1 uncultured Nocardioides sp.
AGTCCACTCCCTGAGACTTCTTGACATGGTCACCGCCTCCACCCACACGCACCTGGTGGTTCGACGTCACGTCGACCTCATGCGCGTGGGCAGCGCGACCTGTTGGCATCGCTGACGCCGCCCGAAGTCCCCCTCCGCGCTCAACGTCGCGCGCGGCACACCTCAGCGAACAGGACCTTCCTGACCATGCCCGACCTCCGGCACCAGCCCCAGGCCGCCCAGCACACCGAGATCCCGCGCCCCAAGCGCGCGGAGGGTCAGTGGGCGCTCGGCTACACCGAGCCGCTCAACAAGAACGAGCAGTCCAAGAAGGACGACGACCCGCTCAACGTCCGGGCGCGGATCGTCCACACCTACTCGCGTCGCGGCTTCGACTCCATCGACCCGGCCGACCTGCGTGGTCGCTTCCGCTGGATGGGCCTCTACACCCAGCGCGCGCCCGGCTTCGACGGCGGCAAGACCGCCCAGCTCGAGGAGGAGGAGCTCGACGACCGCTTCTTCATGATGCGCGTGCGCACCGACGGCGCGATCCTCGACGCCGCCGCGCTCCGCGCCCTCGGCCAGGTCTCCACGACGTACGCCCGCAACACCGCCGACATCACCGACCGCAACAACATCCAGTACCACTGGATCGAGATCGAGAGCGTCCCGGCGATCTGGGAGCGCCTCGAGGCGGTCGGGCTGAGCACGCTCGAGGCGTGCGGCGACGGTCCGCGTCCCTTCCTCGGCTCACCCGTCGCCGGCATCGCCAAGGACGAGATCATCGACGGCAGCGAGGCGCTGGCCGAGATCAAGCGCCGCGCCCTCGACAACCCCGCCTACTCCAACCTGCCGCGCAAGTTCAAGACCGCGCTGACCGGGCACCCGAGCCACGACGTCGCACCCGAGGTCAACGACGTCGCCTTCGTCGGCACCGTCCACCCCGACCACGGACCGGGCTTCGACCTCTGGGTCGGCGGCGGTCTCTCCACCAACCCGATGCTCGCCCACAAGCTCGGCGTCTGGATCCCGCTCGACGAGGTCGCCGACGCCTGGGAGGGCGTGGCCGGCATCTTCCGCGACTACGGCTACCGGCGGCTCCGCTCCAAGGCCCGGCTGAAGTTCCTGCTGGCCGACTGGGGCAAGGAGAAGTTCCGCGAGGTCCTCGAGAACGAGTACCTCCACCGCGCGCTCGTGGACAACCCCTCCCCCGAGGCGCCGGTCGCGCAGGGCGACCACATCGGCATCCACGAGCAGAAGGACGGCCGGTTCTACGTCGGCGCCGCACCCGTCGTCGGCCGCATCGACGGCACCACGCTCAGCGCCCTCGGCGACCTCGTCGAGCAGTACGGCGCCACGGGCGCGCGGCTGACCGCCTACCAGAAGCTGGTGGTGCTCGGCGTCGCGGCCGAGGACACCGAGGCGTTCGCCGACGACCTGGAGAAGATCGGGCTGACCGCGCGGCCGAGCAACTGGCGCCGGTCCACGATGGCCTGCACCGGCATCGAGTTCTGCAAGCTCGCCATCGTCGACACCAAGGAGCGTGCCCGCCGCCTGGTGACCGAGCTGGAGAAGCGCTTCCCCGACCTCGACACCGACATCTCGGTGAACGTCAACGGCTGCCCGAACGCCTGCGCCCGCACCCAGGTCGCCGACATCGGCCTGAAGGGCCAGCTCGTCATGGACGAGGACGGCCGGCAGGTCGAGGGCTTCCAGGTCCACCTCGGCGGCGCCCTCGGGCTGCACCACGCCATGGGGCGCAAGCTGCGCGCGCACAAGGT
>CAZDAO010000841.1:0-1758 GCA_964503015.1 uncultured Nocardioides sp.
CGACGAGGACAACTGATGAACGACCTGCTCGAGTGGCTGGTCCACGGCACCATCCCGGTGCCCGCCGGCGAGCTCGGCGCCCGTGAGGTGATCGGCAACCTGTTCGGCCTCGCCAGTGCCATCCTCGGCATGAAGCGCGTGATGTGGGCGTGGCCGGTCGGGCTGGTCGGCAACGTCCTGCTCTTCACCGTCTTCGCGACCGGCGAGCTCTCCGGGCACATCGACGAGCCGCTGTGGGGCCAGGCCGGACGCCAGGTCTTCTTCGCGCTCGTCTCCGTCTACGGGTGGTGGCGCTGGTCGCAGGTCCGCAAGGCGGGCGGCGCGTCCGACGGAGGTGCCATCGCGCCGCGCTGGGCGACGTGGGGCGAGCGGGGACAGCTGCTCGTGCTCGGCGTCGTGGGCTACGCCGCGGCGTACGTCCTGCTCACCCAGGTGCTCGGCTCGTGGGGGCCCACGACCGAGGCATGGATCCTCGCGGGCTCGATGCTGGCGACCTACGGCATGGCGCGCGGCTGGGTCGAGTTCTGGCTCGTGTGGATCCTCGTCGACGTCGTCGGCGTCACCACGCTCATCCAGGCCGAGTACTACCCGACCGCCGGCATGTACCTCTTCTACGCCGTCTTCGTGGTGGTCGGCTTCGTGGTCTGGCTGCGCGACGCGAGGACGGTGGTCGACACCAGCACCGTCGACGAGGACGAGGCGGTCCCGGCATGAGCGAGGCGACGACCCGCGTGCGACTGGACTCCGTCGAGCGGGCGGTGGAGGACATCGCCGCAGGCAAGGCGGTCATCGTCGTCGACGACGAGGACCGCGAGAACGAGGGTGACATCATCTTCGCCGCCGCCAAGGCGACCCCGGAGCTGATGGCGTTCACGATCCGGCACTCCAGCGGCGTGATCTGCGTGCCGATGCCGGGCGAGATGCTCGAGCGGCTCGAGATCCCGCTGATGACCCCGCACAACAAGGACCGGCTGCGCACCGCCTACACGATCTCGGTCGACGCCCGCGACGGTGTCTCCACCGGCATCAGCGCCGCGGACCGGGCCCACACCGCCCGGACACTCGCCGACTCCGCCACCGAGCCGTGGGAGCTGACCCGGCCCGGCCATGTCTTCCCGCTGCGCTACCGCGACGGTGGCGTGCTCGTCCGCCGCGGGCACACCGAGGCGGCCGTGGACCTGGCCAGGCTGGCCGGGCTGACGCCGGCCGGGGTGCTCGTCGAGGTGGTCAACGACGACGGCACCATGAAGCGCGCACCCGAGCTGCGGGAGTTCGCCGACGAGCACGGCCTGGCGATGATCTCGATCGAGGACCTGGTCCGCTACCGCCGGCGCCACGAGCGGCACGTGGAGCGGGTCGCCGAGACCCGGCTGCCGACCCGGCACGGGGAGTTCACGGCCTACGGCTACCGCATCACCATCGACGACAGCGAGCACGTCGCCCTGGTCCACGGCGACATCTCGGGCGACGCGCCGGTGCTCACGCGGGTGCACAGCGAGTGCCTCACCGGCGACGTGTTCGGCAGCGAGCGCTGCGACTGCGGGCCGCAGCTCGACGCGGCACTGGAGGCGATCGTCGCCGAGGGCAGGGGAGTGGTGGTCTACCTCCGCGGCCACGAGGGCCGGGGGATCGGCCTGGTCGCGAAGCTGCAGACCTACCAGCTCCAGGACGGCGGCCGCGACACCGTCGACGCGAACCTCGACCTCGGCCTGCCGGCCGATGCGCGCCACTACGGCACCGCGACCCAGGTGCTGCGCG
>CAZDAO010000842.1:0-1754 GCA_964503015.1 uncultured Nocardioides sp.
CGAAGCCTGCTCGAGACCGGCGGCTTCAGACCCCAACTCCTACACCCCCGATTGGAATGAGCCAGTATGCCGAGGTCGCCGAACGCCTCCCTATCAGGCCGAATCCTCGCCTAGACTCGACTGATCAAACGTTCCCGATCCAGGACATCCGCCCAGGTCAGCAAGAATTCCGCCGAGTGCTTCCGAAATTCTGGGGTTCGCCGGGCCACGCTTCGACCACCTCAAACTGTTTGAGAAGGTCAGGGGTTCAATCCTGGCCCAAAGCGCCCGTCTCGACGTCGGTCAAAGCTGTCGCTGACGTACCGTCCGAGGTCTCGGGATTGACATAGAATTCCCATAGATCGGTGGCTACAACCCCGTTGGCAAGGGGTTGACAGGGCCCGCTACACATCAGTCCGACACGCCACGGCACCGCTCGCCAGCGGAGCGAATATGACAAAACCGCAGGCCAGGGGTCCGTTCAGAGACCAGACGTGCGGATTTGTGCTGGTGCCCCAGGCAAGAGTCGAACTTGCGACCTTTCGCTTAGGAGGGGGTGCATCGATCGCACTGACCTGCGGCGCAGAACGCCATAGGCGCCGATTCACATAAGGTCTGCTGCACGAACGGATGACCTGACCTGACCTGACCTGCCCTCACCTGCCGTTTGGGCTCCATCCTCGGCGGCTAACTGGCAGAGCGGGGATCGTTTCGTTTTCGGAGCGTAGTTCGTACTCGGTCGGGGCGCGGTAGCCGAGCCCCGAATGCCGTCGTTGGCGGTTGTGGAAGATCGCGTTCGCCAGCTCGACCCGGGTATTCCACTACTTGCGGGGAGAAGCTCGATCAAGGACGCGCCTCCCGCCGAGCTCTTCGCCGGCATCCGCGCCACCGCGCGCGGAGAGACGGTGCTGGCGCCGTCGGTGGCCGCGACCCTCGTCCGGTGTACGACCGGCGCCTCGGCCGTCACGGAGCGCGAGGTGCAGGTGCTGCTCTCCCGGGGGCTGGGCAATCGCGAGGTCGCCCGCGAGCTGTTCGTCTCTGAGGCGACGGTGAAGTCCCACCTCTCCCACGTCTACACCAAGCTCGGCGTGGACACCCGGGCCGGGGCCGTGGCCGCCGCAATCGAGCGGCGCATCATCGGCTCGTGATCGCGGGACATGACGACGCGGCACGACGAAGCAGGACCTCCGCCACGCCGACGCGTGCGCCGCGTCAGATCAACCCGAGGGCGAGCATGGCGTCGGCCACCTGGATGAACCCGCCGATGTTGGCGCCGGCGACATAATCGTCTGGGCTGCCGTACTGATCGGCGGTCTCCAGGCACCGGTCGTGGATACCGCGCATGATCTCGGCCAGCCGCTCCTCGGTGTGGGCGAACGACCAGGAGTCGCGGGAGGAGTTCTGCTGCATCTCCAGTGCGCTGGTCGCCACGCCACCAGCGTTGGCGGCCTTGCCGGGAGCGAAGGCCACGCCGGCGTCGGTGAGCAGTCGTACGGCGTCGGGCGTGCACGGCATGTTCGCACCCTCGGCGACGACGAAGCACCCGTTCCGGACGAGGGTCTTCGCGTCGTGGCCGTTGAGCTCGTTCTGGGTCGCGCAGGGCAGTGCGACGTCGCACGGCACCTCCCAGATTGAGTGGCCTTCAACGTGCTGGGCGCCGCGATCCTCGGCGTACTCACTGATCCGGGCGCGCCGGCCCTGCTTGACCTCCTTGAGGAGATCGAGGTCGATGCCCTTCTCGTCCACGACGTAGCCGCCGGAGTCCGAGCAGGCGA
>CAZDAO010000843.1:0-1743 GCA_964503015.1 uncultured Nocardioides sp.
AGATCCGCATCGGGTCCTTGGTCTCCTCGACCATGTTGACCGAGTCCTCGAAGCCCACCATCGAGAAGAAGGCGATGGCCGTGGCGATCGTCACGGCCATGAACAGGCCCTTGTCGTCGGGGCTCTCGAAGACGGTGATGCGGCCCAGGTCGCCGTCGCCGCGTCCGATCACCCAGATGCCGATGAGGATGACGATGGCGAGGGCGGTCATCTCGACCAGGGTCAGCAGCACGTTGAACTTGACGCTCTCCCCCACACCGCGGAGGTTGATCGCCGCCAGCACGAGCATGAACGCCAGGGCGGTGACGAGCGTGGCGCCCGAGCTCGGCGCGTCGTTGCCGAAGCCGATCAGCAGGTTGGCGGCCAGCAGGTTCGACGACGTCGAGGCGCTGGTGATGCCCGAGCAGACCACGGTGAAGGCCACCAGGAACGTCACGAAGTGGATGCCGAAGGCCTTGTGCGTGTAGAGCGCCGCACCGGCTGCCTGGGGGTACTTGGTGACGAGCTCGAGGTAGGAGAACGCGGTGATCGTGGCGACCGCGAAGGCGACCAGGAACGGCAGCCAGGCGATGCCACCGACCTGGCCGGCGAGCTTGCCGGTGACGGCGTAGACGCCCGCGCCGAGGATGTCGCCGACGATGAAGAGGAGCAGCAGCCGGGGGCCCAGCACCCGCTTGAGGTCGGTGTCCTCGGGACCGTTGACGTCGGGCTGCGTGGCTTCGGTCGCGCTCATCGGGATCCCTTCGTCGGTCCGTGCCCGAGCACGGTGGTCCCTCACCATGACGCGTGCGTGCCGCGCGAGGCAACCACCGGGCGCGGGGCGGCGCGCCGTGTCGGGCGCGACGAGTCGCAGGACAGCGGCACGTCGGCCTTCCCGACTTTGATCGTTCTAACTACCCTGCTGCCCATGCCGAAGCGTGTCGCGCTCCTGACGGCCGGTGGGTACGCCCCCTGCCTGTCCTCCGCCGTGGGTGCCCTCATCGAGTCCTACGACGCCACCGACCCCTCGATCGAGCTGATCGCCTACAAGCACGGCTACCACGGCCTGCTGACCGGCAACAGCCTCGTCATCGGACCCGACGAGCGCGCCGGGGCGAGCCTCCTGCACCGCTACGGCGGCAGCCCGATCGGCAACAGCCGCGTCAAGCTCACCAATGACGACGACTGCCGGCGCCGTGGCCTGATCGGCGAGGACCAGACCGCGCTCGAGGCCGCTGCCGCCCGCCTGCAGGCCGACGGGGTCGACGTCCTGCACACCATCGGTGGCGACGACACCAACACCGCGGCGGCCGACCTGGCGGCGTACCTCCACGCACAGGGGTCGGAGCTCACCGTGGTCGGGCTGCCCAAGACCATCGACAACGACATCGTGCCCATCCGGCAGAGCCTCGGCGCGCAGACCGCCGCGGAGCAGGCCTCGCGCTTCGCGCAGAACGTGCTCGCCGAGCACGGCTCGAACCCCCGCATGCTGATCGTGCACGAGGTGATGGGCCGCGCGAGCGGCTGGCTCACCGCGTCCGCGGCGCGGGACTACATGGCCTGGCACGCCGAGCAGGAGTGGCTGCCGGGCATCGGCCTCGACCCGCGCCGGTGGGCGATCCACGCGATCTACGTCCCCGAGCTCGGCATCGACCTCGGCGCCGAGGCCGAGCGGTTGCGGGCGGTGATGGACGAGATCGGCTGCGTCAACATCTTCCTGGCCGAGGGGGCCGGCATCGACGACATCGTCGCCGACCTCGAGGC
>CAZDAO010000844.1:0-1742 GCA_964503015.1 uncultured Nocardioides sp.
GAGGAGTTCGGCGGCGTGCGTGGTGTCCTGCACCACATGCAGCGCTCGGCGATCCAGGCCTCGCCCGACATGCTCACCGCGATCACGGGCCGCTGGACCCGCGGGTCGCAGCGCACCGTGACGCCCGAGCACCCCTTCCGCCACTCGCTCGCGACGCTGCAGGTCGGCGACACCATCGCCTCGGAGCCGCGGGTGATCTCACGCGAGGACATCGACCACTTCTCCGACTTCACCGGCGACACCTTCTACGCCCACACCGACCCGGAGGCCGCCGCGCAGAACCCGCTCTTCGGCGGCATCGTCGCCCACGGCTACCTCATCGTCTCGATGGCCGCCGGGCTCTTCGTCGACCCGGCGCCCGGCCCGGTGCTGGCCAACTTCGGCGTCGACAACCTGCGCTTCCTCACGCCGGTCAAGGCCGGCGACGCGATCCGCGTGACACTGACCGTCAAGCAGATCACCCCGCGCTCCTCCGCCGACTACGGCGAGGTCCGCTGGGACGCGCTGGTCACCAACGGCGACGACGAGCCCGTGGCGACGTACGACGTGCTGACGCTGGTGGCGAAGGAGGCCTGAGCGCCACTACGTTCTGGCCATGACACCAGCCGCGCAGCGCGTCGTCGGGATCGTCGTCCTCCTCGTCCTGGGAGTGCTGACGCTCCCGATCGTGGCCTACTTCGTCGACAGCGACGGCTCGGAGAACTGGATCATCGTGGTCGCGATCGGTGCCATGGCCGCGATCGGTGCGGCGCTCGCGATCGCGCTGCCGGGAATGGCGCGGGAGGGAGCGAGCACGGGGCGGCGCGCCCTCGCCGGAGTGTGGTGGGGACTGCTCGGCCTGACCGTCGGGCTGGTGGTCTTCTGGTTCCTCCTGAACGGCGTCGACGGCGCCTGACCGCCGACGGCGGTACGGTGCCGCCATGGCGCAGCAGAAGAAGACCTGGTCGGACCTCACCCCCACCCAGCGCAAGCTCGTCGTCGCGGCCGGCATCGTCGAGGTCGCGGTCACCACGTGGTGCCTGCGCGACCTGAGGCGGCGACCGGCGGAGATGGTGCGCGGACCCAAGGCGCTCTGGGCGCCGGCCCTGTCGATCCAGCCGGTCGGCCCGATCGCCTACCTGGTGTGGGGCCGCAAGCGCTGACGCCCGGGACCGTGGACCCGCGAGCGCGGGACCACCGCCCCTGATGCCCGTCCCCCTCCCGGCGCACGCTGGGTGGGAGGAGGCGAGCGACATGAGGAGGACGACCGTGGTGGCGGCGGCCGTGGCCGCCGTGCTGGGCGCGGGCGCCGGAGCCGCGGTGACGGCCTACGACGGAGCGGACCTGCCCCGCCCGATGGGGTCGACGGCGTCCGACGGCTGGCACCACGGCCACGGCGGGTGGACCGATGGCCGCGGCATGGGGCCGGGCACGGGCATGGCGCAGCACGCCGTCGCGAGCGAGCCGGAGTTCCTGGCCGAGATGGTGGCGCACCACCAGGAGGCGATCGAGGCCGCCCGCGAGCTGGCGCGCTCGGACCGGGCGACGATGCGCGACTTCGGCGAGCGGATCGTCGAGGTGCAGTCGGAGCAGGTCGCGCAGATGGAGGACTGGCTGGAGGAGTGGTATCCCGGCGACCCCGCGGAGGTCGACTACGAGCCGATGATGCGCGAGCTGTCCGGGCTCAGCGGCGCCCGGCTCGACCGGGCCTTCCTCGAGGACATGGTCCGGCACCACATGGCCGCGGTGATGATGTCGCAGCA
>CAZDAO010000845.1:0-1739 GCA_964503015.1 uncultured Nocardioides sp.
CACCCCGGTCAAGGCCTGGCACCGTCACAGCGAAGGCGCTGTGGCCAGCCTGTCGACCTGCGACGGCATCGTCTTCGAGCTCGCCTGGTTCCCCGCCGCCCAGTGGACCGTGGAGCTCGCGCGCGTGACGGCCGTCCCGGAGGACATGCCGCTCGGCGGGTCGCACGTTCCCACCCTCCTCGACGTCCCCTACGCCCTCGCCGACGCCATCGGTGAGGCCCTGCGCTCGGGACGCTCCGACCTCGTGCCGGTGCTGATCGGCCAGGCGGAGGGCCAGGTGCTCGCCGACGGCGAGGCCCTCGGCGCCGCGGAGGCCGCTGCCGCCGTCTCCGCCGTGCACGCCGAGAGCCGCGGCCGCCTCCGGATCCTCGCCGCCGAGGTGTCCGAGCGCGCCACCACCGCCGTCGGGGTGGTGTCGTGGGTGCTGCTCCGCGACGGCTGGCACTCCCTCACACCGCGCCACGACGACGGCGCGCGGGTCGCGGTCCGCCGGGTCGACCCCGACGACCTGCCGACCGAGCTGGCCCCCGTCCTCGCCCAGGTGACCACGACATGAGCAACCTCGAGATCCCCCGGAGCCAGGACGGCGACACCCCCGCGGCCTCGTCGGCCTCCGTCAGCGCCGACAAGTACGACCAGATGCTGGCGCTGGCCGACCTGTTCGATGCCTCCGGCAACGAGATGCGCACCCGTGCCCGGCTCGGGGCGGAGATCCTCTCCGACGACGACGTCGCCGACTCGGGCGAGCTGTCCCGGGCCACGTGGGGGCAGGCCGAGGAGGACATCCGTGCCGCCACCACCGGCAAGAACGGGCTGCTGACCCGCTCGGTCGAGCTCGACGCCGACGCCCTCGTCGTACGTGCGACCGTGCTGACCTACCGCTGGATCGACGAGCTGCAGCAGGCCGCCTACAAGACCCTCGGCTCGATCGCCGGCCGCGCCATCGGCTACCTCGCGCCCGAGGTGGCGCTCGGTGGCGCGATCGTCAGTGCCGGGCTGATCGAGACCGACGCGATGGACCGCGACGGGGTCACGGCCTACCTCAACGAGCTCGCCGAGAACAACCCCGAGCTCATGGACCACCTCTCCGGCGGGGGCGGGCTCCTCGACGGGCTGCACATGCGCTCGCTCCTCACCGCGGGCGTGCTGGCCACCGACCAGGGCGCCCAGGCCGCGCGCGGCGGCCTGCGGGCCATCGGGGTGGAGCCGTTCCCGACCGACGCCGTCGCCGCCTTCCGCGACTCGGCCGGCTCGTTCGTCGAGGCCGAGCTGCCGGCCACCGAGGCCGACCGCGGCGAGGGCCACGCACCCCGCTCGCTCGAGGAGCTGATGGCCACCCTCCTCGCCGAGGACCGCAGGATCAGCGTCCAGCGGGTGGGTGCCGGCCGCTACATCGCCTACCTCCCCGGCAACCTCGGCCCGGAGAACGGTCGGCTCCGACTCGTCGGCGCCGACCCGACCACGTCGGCGGGTCAGGTCGTGCGGGCTATCGAGAAGGCGATCGTCGACGACGACGCCCGCGTGATGCTCGTCGGCTCCGCAGCCGGCGGTGCGATCGCAGCCGAGATCGCGGCCAGCACCCGCTCCACGCGCTTCGTGGTCGACCAGGTCGTCACCGCGGGCGCCCCGTCGGCGCAGGTGCCGCGGATCCCCGACGACACCCGGGTGCTGTCCCTGGAGGACCGGTCCGACCCGGTCGCCCTCCTCGGCTCGCTGATCAACGCCTCGATCCCCAACCG
>CAZDAO010000846.1:0-1739 GCA_964503015.1 uncultured Nocardioides sp.
CACCAGGCCGAAGGGCGAGCTCCGTGAGGCGCTGCGCGGCCTGAAGCGGCTGCTCCCGGACGCGCCCGCGCCGTCGCCATTGCGGCCCCGCGCCAAGGTGAAGCCCGCCAACGCTGGCCAATCCCCTGCAGCGCCCGGCTCCGGCCTGGTGGTGCCATTGGCATTGCAGCGGTGGAAGCGTCAACTGCGCGGCGAGTGGCGCACCTACCTGCTGACCGGCGAGATCCCGGCCGGGTCGTGGGCCGCCGGCGCGACGAAGACCCGCACTGCGGTCGAGGTCGACCGATCGCTCGTCGAGGCGGCCTGCACCCGCGAGATGGTGTGGGCGATCGGCGACCCGGAGATGGCCTGGCGGATCATCCGCGAGTCGCACCCGAGGGCGATGACCAAGGCCAAGCACCAGGGCTACTCGTGGTGGCTCGGCTACGTGTGGAACGACCTCATCCGCTCCGCCAGCGAGTTCAACACCACCTCCGAGAAGCCCAGACAGGTCGAGGCACCGCCGGCTGAGGTCCTCGACGCCGTCGCGGCCGCCCGCCATGAGTTGGACCAGCTGAAGTGGACCGTCCCGGCCCGCCAGCGCGCCGCCCTGTTGCTGGTCGGCCACCAGCTGCTCGACCGGGTGCTGCGTCAGGGGAGGCTGCGGATCCCCTGCCCGGAGCGGGATCTGCTCCTCGACACCGGCCTGGGCGACCGCAAGACCGTCCGCGCCGCCCTGGCCAGGTTCAACGGCCGCCTCGGCACCCTGCACACCGACTGCCTGTCCCTGACCGAGCGGGACTCCACCAGCTATGAGTTCGAAATCAACTCCCCACCAGACCGGGAGGGACGGCAAATCCCCCCACCTGCGTTTGACCCACCCCCCACGCCCCGCGGCCTCTGGGCCATCCTCCCCCGCGCCAGCCACAGCCTCTGGCGCACCCTGCTGACCACCGGGGGCCCCCTCGAGCTGTCTGACCTGGCAGTGAAGGCAGGACTGGTGGAGAACCTTGCGGATGAGCCGTCGAAGTCCCAACGGGCCACCGCGAAGGCCGCACTGGTGGCGCTCAGCAAGGCCGGAATGGCCCGGGTCGACGAGCACGGATGCTGGCAGGCAGCCACCCGTCCGAGGTCGCTCCAGGTCGAACAGGACGCGGCCGCAGCGCACGCTCGCCAACTGGAGGCGATCGAAGCCGAGCGAGCCGCTTACCGCTCCGGAACGACGTCGAGCTGGACCGCGGGCCGGGCACAAGCGATCAAGGCTGCCAAGGCCCGGGAGAAGGCGTGGTGGGACAACCTCTCCCCCGCCGCCCGAGCCGAATGCGCCGCGGCGAAGCGTCTCGAGTTCGACCAGATGTCCCTGACCCAGCAGGCACAACGGAAGGCTGAGCTCGCCGAGCGCCGCATCCGCGCCGGCCGCGACGAGCTCGAGAACTACCAGACGTGGCTACGCAGCCTCCCGGCCGACGAGTACGTCGCGCGCAGCCTCGACCGCAAGAAACGCTTCCAGGACCTCTCCCCCGCCGAACGAGGCGCCTCCGTGGCCGCATGGGACCGACACCGGCTCCGGTATGGACTCACTGTCCAGCGACTCGCAACCCCGCTCGACGAGCGGCCCGTCACCCCCGACGTCGAGCAGGCAGCACTCCTGCCCGAGGGAGCCGCCGTACGCGATGCAGCGTTCCTAGAGCGGCAGGGCAACCTTCTCGACGACATCGAACGCCAGGCCGCGGGCTAGAACGAGCCCGGTCCACCGTCGT
>CAZDAO010000847.1:0-1732 GCA_964503015.1 uncultured Nocardioides sp.
TGGGTGGATTGGTGTGTGGCGGTACACCCGCGGTGCCCAGAGATACGACGGAAAGTCGACATCCTCGAGCTGGAACCCGAGCGACCGCATCCGTGGCGTCAGCACGTCGGTGTGGGTGATGTGCATCGGGCGGAGCGGGTCGGCGCCGAACGGGGCGTGCACGAACAGCCGCCCGAACGGCCGGAATCGGCCCAACCGGCCTCGATCGCGACACGTGCCGCCTCCGTCGGCAAGACCATGTGGAGCGACTGGGCTGGGGTCGGGTGGAGGTGCGCGAACTCGCTGCCCATCATGAACGCATCCGGGTTTCCGAGAGCCGCGTCGAGTCTCAGGGTGAGCGCCTCGGCGCCGGGCACAGAGATCATCGACTCTGTCCAGACCACCTCCAGATCAGCCAACCGGGCCTTGAGTCGCTGCCGCGGACGGTCGTCCGCAGGCTGCTGGTCGATCTGCGTGTGGGGGTTGCTCGGAGTGGTGATGGGACGTGGTCCCCGACGACGCGGCAGGTCGACGAGCGCCGGGGCGGTCATGACAGGTCGAAGAGAGGACCGAGGACAACCAGGCCGAGGTCGTCTCCGAGGTAGGCGAACACCGCGAACATCACCAGTGCCGCACCAGCCAAGGACAGGTCCTTGAGGAACTGTGTCTGCTCCATGATCTTGGACTGGGGGTCGGTCTCGCCCCAGAACCCATGCATGATGACCGCGGTCGGAACCAGAAAGGCCACCAGCAGCAGCGCGCCCACGTCGGGCCACACCCCCACCGCCACCATCAGGGCGCCCGCCAAGATCTGCAGGCCGGTCAAGACGACCATCACCGGCGCCGCCGGCACACCTTTCGACGCCGCATAGCCGGCCATCATCTGCCGCTGCGCCAGGTGTCCGAAGCCCGATCCGAGGAAGAGCAACGCAAAAAGCACCCTTCCGACCAGCACCAGTACGTCCATGGCTCCTCCACTCAAGTCGGTACTTACTTTTCGTAAGTACCGACGATATCGCAGTAGCCTGTGGCCAGGTCAACCATCAGTTCATGGCGAGTCGACGGGAGCGGAAGGTGAAGAGCTCGGTGAACGAGCCAGGCGGCGACTGTCGTCGGTACTGCCCGTCGTTCCACCACACCATCGAGTTGCTTGGGCGACGCTGGAACGGCGTCATCCTGCACACGCTCATGGGCAATGCCGGGCGATTCGGCGAGATCCGAGCGCTGATCCCCGGACTTTCCGACCGACTGCTCACGGAACGCCTGCGCGAGCTGGAAGGCGAGGGACTGGTCGCGAGACGATGCGCCGGCACGTCCGCTGCCCCCCGCTATCAACTCACCGCGAAGGGGCGAGCCCTCGAACCGGTGATCGACGCCATCGCGGCCTGGGCTGCAGAGTGGACTTCTGAGGAGCCGTCCGCCAAGGCGAAGTCCTCGCGGACGGAGTAAGGAAACCCGCCACCGGACCGAAGCAGTTGTCTGACGCGCTGGTTGATGGATGACCTCGCGGAGCAACCCAGGCCGGGAACCCTGCACGAGACGGTGGCTGCTCGTCCCGCGCGCCAGTGGCAGCCGTCCCGAAGACCCGTCCGGGAGTCGTCACCGGAAGTGGGACGACTTCCGGACAGGTTTACCGCGGGTCGATCACATGCGACGGGCACGGCGTTCTCGTGGCAACGTGAGCATTGAGCGCGCCGCTCGTGCCGGCGGTTCATGCTCAGGTTCGCGGCGAAACGTTCAATATTCGCGCGAA
>CAZDAO010000848.1:0-1728 GCA_964503015.1 uncultured Nocardioides sp.
CCTCGTCCGCGACGGGATCCTCGTCGGCTACCAGATCGACCGGCGCATGGCCCACGTCCAGGGCCTCGGGCGCTCGAACGGCTGCGCCTACGCCGACTCCCCCGGCCACATCCCCGTCCAGCGCATGGCCAACGTGTCGCTGCAGCCCGTCGCGGACGGCCCCGACACCGCCGGCCTGATCGCCGGTGTGGAGGACGGGCTCTACATCGTCGGCGACCGCTCGTGGTCGATCGACATGCAGCGCTTCAACTTCCAGTTCACCGGCCAACGATTCTTCCGGATCCGCAACGGCGAGCTGTCCGGCCAGGTCCGTGACGCCGCCTACCAGGCCACCACCACCGACTTCTGGGGCTCGATGGACGCGGTCGGCGGGCCCGACACGTGGGTGCTGGGTGGCGCCTTCAACTGCGGCAAGGCCCAGCCCGGCCAGGTCGCGGCCGTCAGCCACGGCTGCCCCTCCGCGCTGTTCCGCGGGGTCAACATCCTGAACACCATCGATGAGGCAGGCAACTGATGACGACTCCCGGCAGCACCGCCCAGCAGCTGGTCGAGCACGCACTGGCGACGTCGAGGGCGGACGACTGTCTCGCGATCGTCCGCGAGGTCACCAGCGCCAACCTGCGCTGGGCCAACAACACCCTCACGACCAACGGCGTGATGACCGAGGTCTCGATCACCGTCGTCAGCTTCGCCTCGGTCCCGGGCGGCATCGCCACCGGGTCGGTGTCCGGCAGCGCCGCGACGACCGACCAGGTCACCGCCCTCGTGGAGGCCGCCGACGCGGCCGCGCGTGCCGGCTCGCCGGCGGAGGACGCGGCCGAGCTGGTCGCCGACGTCACCTCCCCCGACTGGGACGCCGAGCCGGTGACCACCGACATCGGCGTCTACAGCGCCTTCGCGCCCGCGCTGGGCGAGGCGTTCGGCCAGGCCGGCGCGGAGCAGCGGCTGCTCTACGGCTTCGTCAACCACGACGTCACCACCACCTACCTCGGCTCGACCCGCGGCGTGCGACTGCGTCACGTCCAGCCCACCGGCCACTACGCGTGCACCGCCAAGGACTCCGCGTTGACCCGCAGCGCCTGGGTCGGTGGAGCCACCCGCCACTTCCGCGACGTCGACGCGGCCGCCATGGCCGCCGAGGTGGCCCAGCGGCTGGCCTGGGCGGAGCGACGGATCGACCTGCCCGCCGGCCGCTACGACACCATCCTGCCGCCGTCCTCCGTCGCCGACCTGATGATTGACGCCTACTGGGGCGCGGGCGCGCGCGTGGCCCACGAGGGCGAGTCGGTCTACAGCCGCCGCGGAGGCGGCACCCGCATCCACGACAAGGTCGCCGCCCCGGGCGTGAGCCTGTTCTCCGACCCAGCCCACCCCGGCCTGGAGTGCGCGCCGTTCGTCGTGGCGGGGGCGTCCGACAACACCGACTCGGTGTTCGACAACGGCCTCGCGCTCGAGCGCACCGACTGGATCCGTGACGGCCTCCTCACCGGCCTGCTGCAGACGCGCCACTCGGCCGCGATGACCGGTCAGCCCGTCACCCCGATGATCGACAACCTCGTGCTCGAGGTGGCCGACGGGGCCGGGACCATCGACGACCTGGTCGCCGGCACCCGGCGCGGGCTCCTGCTGACCTGCCTGTGGTACATCCGGGAGGTCGACCCCCAGACCCTGCTGCTCACCGGGCTCACCCGCGACGGCGTCTACGTCGTGGAGGACGGCGAGATCGTG
>CAZDAO010000849.1:0-1725 GCA_964503015.1 uncultured Nocardioides sp.
GTAGGGGGCCCCGGCGGGACCCTCGGGGAACGTGAGCGGTTCGCCCATGACACTCGCGTCTTCCAGGGTGTGCAACACCGACTGGACCCCTTCCAGCGTGTGCAGCTCGCGCGCGTGCACGGCGCACGTCGCGGCCCGCGCTTCGGGCGTCGCCAGGTCGAAGGGCGTGAGACTATCTCGTTCGAACGCGGCTTTCTGGCCGACGGGGACCGCGGGCGCGGCGTCCACCCGGGTCACCGCCCCGACCAGCACGAACCCGAGCCCCGCCGCCAGCAGGTGGGTGACGGCGCGGACGACGAGACGCCGGCAGACCGTCAACACACCTCCGGTTTGGTCGCGTCGTTTCGCTACGCTTCAGCTCAAACGGTACCACGCGGGCGCGCGACCGCCCTCGCCGCCGAGGGGGCGTGATCCCCTGATGCCGCGGGGCTCCCAGTCCCGCTCCCGGTCGTCGTGGCGTCGGGGGGGCCACGACCCTGTCGAGCAGCGGGTCCCGTGCGATGGGGACGGCATCCCCACCTCGTCGCCGCCACACGCCCCACGTGGGCCGAACCTGTCAGGTTCCCGTCAACCGCTTGACGACTTTCGGGTGGTTCGAAGGAGACATTCACGTCTCCCCTCCAGAAGCGCCGACCGATGCCCCCAGCGAGCCCGTGGGCCGACGTTGGCGGTCCAGACGCCTCCGCTCGCGTCCGACCCCTCCGCGACGCCCCCAGCGGCCGCACAGAGGGCCTCGAAACCCCATCGTTATGCTTCGAAAGCCACTTCGGAGCCTCCCATGACCGACGCCTTCGCCCTGCACGACCAGATCCTCGCCGCCCGCGCCGACCACCACCGCGCAGAGCACCGCCTCGCCACCTTGTTGGCCCGGTTCGCCGACGAGCGGCTGTTCGTCGACGTCGGCTACGCCACCCTGTTCGACTACGCGCGCGAGGTGCTCGACCTCGACGTGCGCAAGGCCCGCGCGCTCGTCCAGCTCGGGCGATCGATGGGCTCGCTCCCGGCGTTGGACCGGGCGTTCGCCGACGGCCACATCGGGTGGACGAAGGCCCGGGAGCTGCTCCGCGTCGCCACCCCCGAGACCATCGACGCGTGGGTCGACCGCGCGCGCGACGTGTCCAGCCGGGTGCTCGAGCACCAGGTCAGCGGGGCGCTCGTCGGCGAGGGGCCACCGGACGAGGCGGATCTGCCCCGCAGGCCCGCCCGGCAGCGCCTCGTGTTCGAGGCCGAGAGCGTCGACGCTCAGGTGATCCGCGACGCGCTCGCCCTGATCCGGGCGCAGTCTGGAGACGCCGACGTCGACGACGGCGTGTTGCTCGCGGCGATCTGCGCGCGGGTCGTCCACGACGCCGACGCCAGCGAGGCCCCGTGCGGGGAGAGCTACCGCAAGGTCGTCGTGACCTGCCCGCGGTGCCGGGCGAGCGCCGGCGTCGACGCCGACGTCGGGGAGGCCGTGATCGCCGAGGCCGACTGCGACTGCGAGGTCGTCGACGGCGACCCCGGGCCCACTCAGGGGCACCTCGGCCGCACGATCCCGCCAGCGACGCGTCGCGCGGTGTTGGCCCGCGATCGGTACACCTGCGTCGTGCCCGGGTGCACCTGTCGCCTGTGGTTGCACGTCCACCACGTCCAGTTCTGGAGCCGCGGCGGCGACCACTCCGCTGGAAACCTCGTCACGATGTGCACTGTCCATCACCGGCTGCTCCACCAGGGACGGATGGGCCT
>CAZDAO010000850.1:0-1723 GCA_964503015.1 uncultured Nocardioides sp.
CCGATGGCGAGAACGCGCAGCCGCTTGTCACCCTCACTCATCAGTGCACACCCACATCGGTCGCCAACAGGTCGGCCTCAGTCTCTCGTCGCAGCACGGTGTAGGTCTTCCCGTCCCGAACTCCGATCACCGGAGGACGTAGGGCGTGGTTGTAGTTGGAGGCCATGGACCTGCAGTAGGCGCCCGTTCCGGGCACCGCGACGAGGTCGCCGGGACGCACGTCGCCGGGCAGGAACTCGTCCTTGACCACGATGTCACCGGCCTCGCAGTGCTTGCCGACCACGCGGGCCAGCGCGGGCGCGGCGGCGGACGTCCGCGACGCCAGGGTGGCGGAGTAGTCGGCGTCGTAGAGGGCGGTGCGGATGTTGTCGCTCATCCCGCCGTCGACGGAGACGTAGGAGCGGCGCGCGCCACCGTCGAGGGCGACCTCCTTGACGGTGCCGACCTCGTAGACCGTGCACATCGCCGGCCCGACGATCGCGCGGCCGGGCTCGATCGACAGCCGCGGCTCCCCGACACCGAGGGCGCGGCACTCGTGCTCGACGATCTTGGTGATCTCCGTCGCCAGCTGCGACGGGTCGGACGGGTCGTCCTGGGTCGTGTAGGCAATGCCGAAGCCGCCGCCGAGATCCATCTCGGGCATCTCCACGCCGACCTCCTCGCTCACCGTGGCGTGCAGGGCGAGCACGCGGCGAGCGGCGACCTCGAAGCCGGACGTGTCGAAGATCTGGCTGCCGATGTGGGAGTGCAGACCGAGCAGGCGCAGGCCCGGGGCCTCGTGCACGCGTCGTACGGCGTCGAGCGCGTCGCCGCTGGCGATCGAGAAGCCGAACTTCTGGTCCTCGTGGGCGGTGGCGATGTACTCGTGCGTGTGGGCCTCGACGCCCGCAGTGACCCGCACCATCACCCCGATCGTGCGCCCCAGCTCGCTCGTGACGCCGGTGAGCCGCTCGATCTCGTGGAAGGAGTCGACGATGACGCGCCCCACACCGAGCTCGACCGCGCGCTCGAGCTCGCCGAGCGTCTTGTTGTTGCCGTGGAAGCCGACGCGCTCCATCGGGAAACCGGCCCGCTCGGCCACGGTGAGCTCGCCGCCCGAGCACACGTCGAGCGACAGCCCCTCCTCGGCCAGCCAGCGCGCGACGGTGGTGCAGAGGAACGCCTTCCCTGCGTAGAAGACGTCGTAGTCGGCGAACGCGTCGCGGAAGGCGCGGGCCCGGGCGCGGAAGTCGTCCTCGTCCAGGACGTACGCCGGTGAGCCGTGCTCACGGACCAGCTCGGGCAGCGGCACTCCCCCGACCGCCAGCACGCCGTCGGTCTTGGTGGTCGTGCGCGACCAGAGGTGGTCGACGAGGACGTTGGGGTCGGCGGGCTCACGCAGCCAGTGGGGGCCGCGCAGCGCGCCGTCCGCGTGCGCCCAGCCGGACGGGTGTGCGGTCGGCACGCCCGATCACATCCTCTCGGGAGCGGTGACGCCGAGCAGGTCGAGGCCGTTGGCGATGACCGTCCGCGTCGCGTGGACCAGGACGAGGCGCGCCTCGTTGGTCGGGGTGACGGGCTCGTCGCCCGACGGCAGCATGCGGCACTCCTTGGTGTCGTACCACTTGTTGAAGGCCGACGCGGTGTCCTCGAGGTAGCGGGCCACCCGGTGCGGCTCGCGCAGCTCGGCGGCGCTCGCCACCACCCGTGGGTACTCCGCGAGCGCGCGCAGCAGCTCGCCGTC
>CAZDAO010000851.1:0-1720 GCA_964503015.1 uncultured Nocardioides sp.
TCGATCGCCTTCAGCACGACCTTCGGGTCCTGGTCGTTCTTGTCCCGGTCCTTCAGCGTGATGCTCAGGCTGGGCTTCTTCTTGATGTCGACCTTGACCTTGCCGCCCTGGGCGGTGGTCAGCCTCGCGCCGTCCGCCTTGAGCACCTTGTTGCTGGTCAGGGTCTTGCCCGGGACCACGTGGTAGAGCAGGACCGTCTCGATGGTGTCCACGCCGGCGAGGTCGACGAGCGCCTCGAAGATCTTCTTCTCGCTCCTGATCTTCTGCCCGGTGAGGTCCTTGGCCAGCAGGCGGAAGGCCTGGTCGGTGGGCGCGAAGACCGTCAGGCGCTGGGTGCCGTCGGCGAGCAGGGCGACCGGCGAGTCCGGCTTGGCGGCGACCACGGCCAGCGCGGCCTCGGTGACGATGTCGAAGTCCAACTTGTTCTTGTCGAACTGGTCGCCGTCGGACGTCAGCAGGCCGGCGAGGCTGTCCTCGCCGGCTGCCTTGGCGCTGGCGGCGGGAGCCGTGGCCTGTACCGCGCCGAGGGCGAGGGCCGAGGCGGCCAGGAGGGCGGGAACGCGACGCTTCATGAGGCAGTCCTTCCATCGGGGGCGCCCGGTGGCGCCCTGTCGCCCCCTTCTCCGGGCGAGACCCCGGACCGGATGCACCTGCCCGTAGATTTCTTCCATGGATCTGATCCCGAAGCCCGATCAGGTGGCCGCAGCGGCCGGAAACGTCGCCCACACGCTGCTCTACGGCGGGCTGGCCGACCTGCGCCCGATGCCGCGCA
The DNA here is from genome assembly GCA_964503015.1 of uncultured Nocardioides sp. Taxonomy (GTDB): domain Bacteria; phylum Actinomycetota; class Actinomycetes; order Propionibacteriales; family Nocardioidaceae; genus Nocardioides. The sequence goes on from CAZDAO010000851.1 coordinate 773, forward strand.
CGCTGATCGACGACGGGGAGCTGCGGGAGGTCTACCACTACCGCCCCGCCAAGGGGGTGGAGCAGACCGGCGACCCGGTGCTGCTGGTGACGCCCCTGGCTGCGCCGTCGCTGTGCTTCGACCTGCGCCGCGGCTGCTCGCTGGTCGAGCACCTCGTGGCACAGGGTCGGCCGACCTACCTGGTGGAGTACGGCCAGGTCTCCTTCCGGAATCGCGCGCTCGGCGTCGAGCACTGGGTCGACGAGGTGCTGCCCGAGGCCATCCGGACCGTGCACGAGCACGCCGGAGGTGTGGGCGTCCACCTGGTCGGCTGGAGCCTGGGTGGCATCTTCGCGATGCTCGTGGCCGCCGACGGCCAGGACCTGCCCATCGCCTCGCTGACGGTCGTCGGCTCCCCGGTCGACGTCACCAAGGTCCCGCTCGTGGCGCCCGTGCGCCCGCTGCTCAACCTCACCCAGGGGCGCGGCGCGATCACCCGCGCCTACCGCGCGCTGGGCGGCGTACCCACCCCGCTGGTCAACTGGGCCTTCACCGCCGCCTCGGCCCAGAAGGTCGTCACCAAACCGCTGGCGGTGCTCACGCACCTCGACGACACCGACTACCTCGCGCAGCTCGAGGCGGTCAGCCGGTTCATGTCGAGCATGACGGCCTACCCGGGCCGGACCTTCGGCCAGCTCTACCACCGGTTCGTCAAGGGCAACGCACTCGCCAGCGGCCGGATGGAGGTCGGCGACCGCACCGTCGACCTGGCCTCCATCAAGGTCCCCGTGCTCGTCTTCGCCGGCAACACCGACGGCATCGCGCCGCTGCCGTCCGTGCGTGCCGTGGTCCCGCTGCTGTCCGGCGCCGAGGAGGTGCGCTTCGAGGTGGTCCCGGGCGGGCACCTCGGGATGCTCACCGGACGCGCCGCCCGCGGCACCACCTGGCAGGTGATCGACGAGTGGGTGG
>CAZDAO010000852.1:0-1716 GCA_964503015.1 uncultured Nocardioides sp.
CCTCGACGAGCTTCTCGGTGGCGACAGCGGCGGCGGTGGTGCCGTAGTTGTGCCACAGAGTGAGGTCGCCGCTGCCGGATCCGGCGCCCCCGCTGGCGCCGCCGCAACCGGCAGTGAGGAGAGCGGTTGCCAACGTTGCAACTGCGCCGAGAGCGATACGCCTGTTCGAACCCATGGGGTCACCTTCTTGTGGGGTGGGTCACTGCTGACTTGTGAACTGTATGCGGCTACTTTCGAAAACGTCAACGTTCTACGCACTATTTCGATTTTTCCGCGACCTCACCTCCCCGACCGTGGGCGACGAGCAGCGCCCGTGAGGTGAGCTACACGTCGCTCAAACGCCGTGATCAGTCCCGACGCCGACTCAAGGATGGCCGGCTCGAGGTCGCGGATGACGCCTTGGCCGCTCCCGCAAGATCTTTACTAGAGCGGCGAGTCGGCGCGAGTCTCATGTCGGCGCAGGACCGTGCGTACCGCGCAAGATGAGGTCCACAGAGATTCTGCGCACCACGATGTCCATCGGGTGGGCAGCCATAGCGTCGACGAGCAGGTCGACCGCATGCCCAGCTAAGGCGTCAAGGTCGCACCGCACCGTCGTTAGTGCGACAAGCGGCCACCCGGCCATCGGAATGTCGTCGAACCCGATCACCGAGACATCCTCGGGAACCGACAATCCGAGGGCCCGGGTGGCAGAGAGAGCACCTAGTGCGAGGACGTCGTTGCCGCATACGACAGCCGTGGGGCGTTCCGACTCCGAAAGAAGATCCACCGCAGCCGCGTGCCCAGCGTCGTGGCTGAACTCTGAGCGACGTTGCAGGCGGCGCGGGACCGCGATGCCGTGCGAACGGAGGCGCGCGATGAGCGCTTCAGAGCGTTCTCGGCCCGTGCTCGTGGAGATCGGCCCCTGGATGGTCGCCACTCGGCGGTGGCCAAGGCCGGCAACCAGGTCGGCCACCTGCTCGGCTCCACCTCGGTTGTCCACGGTGCAGCTTGGCGACTCGGGATGGTCAAGGACGCGGTTCACCAACACATGCGGCAAGCCACGCTCGGTGAGATCCCGCGGCAAGGTGGACCGTCTGACCGTCGTGGTCAGGACCACGCCGTCATAGGACCCGTCAGCAAGGGCGTCCACGGCCGTGTCCCTGTCAGAACTCGCATCAGTGTCACCCAGCAATACGGCTCGGTACCCACGATCGGCTAGTCGACGCCGCAGCGGCTCGACGAGCTCTGGATAGTACGGGTTGGTGAGCGCGTCGGAGACAACAGCGACGCGCCGGGTGTTTCGCGTCGACAGCGCCCGGCCAGTGTCACTCGGGACATACGACAGCGACCGTGCTGCCTCAAGTACACGCTGCCTCGTCTCCGGTGACGTGCCAGGCATGTTGCGGAGCGCCCGAGACACCGTCGGCTGAGAGACGCCCGCCAGCTTCGCCACATCGAAGCTGGTCACCTTCACGCCCATGATCACGCCTCCTGTTGACAGGTATACGTATGCACTCCACGGTAGCGCACAACTACTTCATAAGGAGGGCATCCATGCCTCAGCACCTCAAGCGACCCATCAACGCCAACGAGGACGCCGCGCGTCTCGCCGGAGTCCGCAGCACTGTCGAGCAGGTGATCGCTGACATCCGCGAGCGCGGCGACGAAGCGGTGCGCGCGTACTCGGAGAAGTTCGACGGCTGGTCGCCCGCCAGCTTCCGACTCAGCCAGGAG
>CAZDAO010000853.1:0-1704 GCA_964503015.1 uncultured Nocardioides sp.
GTCGGCGGCGACAACATCGAGGACACCCACTTCATGGTGATGGCCGGGATGGGGTTCGACGCCGCGATCATGGAGGGCGTCAACGAGGACATCAAGAAGAAGATCGGCTGGGTCGCCTACATCCTGTCCGGCCTCAAGTCGCTCATGTTCCCCGCGGTGAAGGTCGAGATCCAGATCGACGACCAGGAGCCCACCGTCCACCGCGCCCGCACGGTCGTGGTCGGCAACGTCGGCTTCCTCCAGGCGGGCATGCCGCTCCTGCCCGACGCGACCCTGGACGACGGCGTGCTCGACGTCGTGATCATCCACCCGCGACAGTTCCTGTCGTGGATCACCGTGGCCCTGCGGGTGCTGCGCAAGAGCGCGGTGGTCGACGAGACGCTCGACCGCCGCACCGGCTCCCGCGTGCGGATCAAGGCCTCGGCCGACACGCCCCGCCAGCTCGACGGCGACTCCATCGGCGAGGGTCGCGAGCTCTGGATGGAGTGCATCCACGGGCGGCTGCTGGTGCGCGTGCCGCGCTGACGGTTTCCTCAGGGTCGGGCGTGCTCGATCGCCTCCTCCTCCTCCGGCGAGAGCTGCTGCTCGCAGGACCAGGAGGCGATGGACTTGGCGTAGGTGCGGGCCTCGCTGCGGCCGTGGATGGAGGTCAGCACCACGCCGTGGCCGGCGTCGTCGAGCAGCGCGAGGCTCCAGCTGAGGTGGCCGCCCACGTCGCCGAAGGCGTCGTAGCGCACGACCGAGAGGTGGCGCAGCGCGTCGGCGTTCTCCGCCTTGAGGGCTGCGACCTCCTGCCGCAGGCCGTGCACGTCCTCGGGCAGCGCGTCGACGCCGGCACCGGCCGGCCGCGACGTCGTACGACGGAGGGCGAGCGCGGCGAGGACGCACGCGACGGCGGCGAGGACGACGGCGACCAGATCGAGCATCCTCCGACCCTATGTTCGGGTGGCGGTCAGGACCGGGCGGACACGGCCGGGCGTGCCAGACTCGCGGCGTGATCCGCCGCATCGCCTTCCAGGGAGAGCCCGGCGCCAACGGGCACCTGATCTGTCAGCAGGCCTACCCCGACTGGGAGCCGCTGCCGTGCGCGTCCTTCGAGGACACCTTCGCGGCGGTCGAGAACGGCGACGCCGACCTCGCGATGATCCCGATCGACAACTCCATCGCCGGCCGGGTGGCCGACATCCACCACTTCCTGCCGACCTCCAGCCTGCACATCGTGGGCGAGCGGTTCCTGCGCATCCAGTTCTCCCTGATGGCGCTGCCGGAGGCGAGCCTCGACTCATTGCGCACGGTGCACAGCCACGTCCACGCGCTGGGCCAGTGCCGCGGCGTGATCCGCGAGCTCGGGCTGAAGCCCGTCGTGGCGGGCGACACCGCCGGCGCCGCCCGCGAGGTGGCCGAGTCGGGCGACCCGACCCAGGCCGCGATCGCGCCGCCGCTGGCCGCCGACATCTACGGCGTGCCGGTGCTGCGCGAGGAGATCGAGGACGAGGACCACAACACCACCCGCTTCGTGGTGCTCTCCCGCGACTTCGAGCAGGCGCCCGCCGGCAACGGTCCGGTCGTCACGACGTTCATCTTCAACGTGCGCAACCTGCCGGCCGCGCTCTACAAGGCGCTCGGCGGGTTCGCGACCAACGGCGTGAACATGACCAAGCTGGAGAGCTACATGGTCGACGGGCACTTCACCGCGACCCAGTT
>CAZDAO010000854.1:0-1702 GCA_964503015.1 uncultured Nocardioides sp.
GGGGAGGTCGCTCCATGTCCGAGCCGAACGGCGAGGTCGACTTCGCGCTGGCCGCTTTCCGTGAGGACGGTGAGTGGCAGCTGCAGGACATCGCCTCGCCCGCCTTCGAGTCCATCGACTCGCTCAGCCACGCCCTCCGCCGGCTCTCCGGAGATGCCGGGGCCGTCGGCATGGTCGCGGTCGACGAGGACTTCTTCGTGCTGGTCCGCGTCGACGGCACCGAGACCCACGTCCTGCTCAGCGACGTGACCGCCGCCGACGAGTGGGAGCTGGCCCAGTCGGCCATCGACTTCCTGGGCCTGCCGCCGCCGGAGGACGACGACGTCGAGGTCCCTGCCGGCGACCTCGACCTGCTCGGCGACCTCGGGCTGCACGCGAGCGACATGGGCGCCCTGCTCGACGACGTCGAGCTCTACCCCGACGAGATGCTCTCCGAGATCGCCCGCCGGCTCGGCTTCGGCGAGCTCTTCGACGACGCCGTCGGTCTGACATCTGCATGACGACCACCCCACCGACGCGCTGGGAGGTGCCGATGCGCCTCGCGCTCGCCCAGGCGCAGGCAGCGCTCGCCGGCGACGACGTACCCGTCGGCGCGGTCGTCGTCGACGAGACCGGGACGGTCATCGGCACCGGCCGCAACACCCGGGAGTCCCACGCCGACCCCACCGGCCATGCCGAGGTCGTCGCACTGCGCGCCGCCGCCACCGCCCGGGGCGAGTGGCGGCTGACCGGCTGCACCCTCGTCGTGACCCTCGAGCCGTGCACCATGTGCGCCGGCGCCCTCGTGCTCGCCCGGGTGGACCGCCTGGTCTTCGGCGCGTACGACGACAAGCTCGGCGCGGTCGGCTCGCTCTGGGACGTGGTCCGCGACCGTCGCCTCAACCACCGGCCCGAGGTCGTCGCCGGCGTTCTGGCCGCGGAGTCGACGGCCCTCCTCGACGCCTTCTTCGCCTCCCACCGCTGACCGCCCGACCACCGGGGGACCGGCGCCGTACGCTCGCCCCGTGACCGACGTACGACGTGCCACCGCAGCCGACGCGGCCGTGCTCGCCCGGATGCTGTGGGACTTCAACACCGAGTTCGAGACCGAGACCGACGACGTCGACGTGCTGGCGGCGCGCTTCGCGCGGCTGCTCGCACTCCCCGAGGTGGTCGCCGTCGTCGCGGAGGACGACGACCCGGTCGGGTTCGCGCTGCTCACCCTGCGCCCGGCGATCTGGTTCGACGGCCCGGTCGCGCAGCTGGAGGAGCTGTACGTCGTCCCCGCCCTCCGCGACCGCGGGATCGGCACCCGCATCCTCGACCTGTCGCGGCGGATCGTCCGCGAGCAGGGGGCACCGGAGATGCACATCAACGTCGACGAGGTCGACGCCGACACCCGCCGGTTCTACGAGCGCCACGGCTTCGTGAACATCGAGGAGGGCGAGGACTACCGCATGCTCTGCTACATCGGGCCCACCCTCGCCAGCCCCGCTGGTTGAGGTGCGAGAAGCGCCTACCCGGTCGTGAACGCCGCGAGCTCCTCGGCGAGGCACGCCTCGAGCCCGGCGAGGTCGGCGACCGCGCTGGCGTCGACGTTGACGCCGAGGCAGGCCGTGTCGCCGACGGTGACCAGGCAGGCGGTGAGCGCGGCGCCCGGCAGCGGCCCCAGGACGTAGATCCCCTGCACCTCCGCGCCGGCCATGTCGCGCCGGCGGGGCGG
>CAZDAO010000855.1:0-1701 GCA_964503015.1 uncultured Nocardioides sp.
ACCTGACGCTGCCCGTCCCGGACGGCACGCTGGTCAAGGACGCCCAGGGCAACGTGCTCGCCGACCTCGTCGGCCACGGCACCACCCTCGTCGTCGCCCAAGGCGGCCGCGGTGGCCTCGGCAACGCGGCGCTCGCCTCGTCGAAGCGCAAGGCGCCCGGCTTCGCCCTGCTCGGCGAGCCCGGCGACGAGCTCGTCGTACGCCTCGAGCTGAAGGTCGTCGCCGACATCGGGCTCGTCGGGTTCCCGAGCGCCGGCAAGTCGTCGTTGATCGCCGCGATCTCGCGGGCGCGGCCCAAGATCGCCGACTACCCGTTCACGACCCTGGTGCCCAACCTCGGCGTGGTCACGGCCGGCGAGACCACCTTCGTGGTCGCGGACGTGCCCGGCCTGATCGAGGGCGCGGCGGACGGCCGGGGCCTGGGGCACGACTTCCTGCGCCACATCGAGCGCTGCGCGGCCCTCGTGCACGTGGTCGACACCGCCTCCATCGAGCCGGGGCGCAACCCGATCGACGACCTCGACGTCATCGAGGGCGAGCTCGCCCGCTACGGCGGCCTGGAGGACCGTCCCCGGCTGGTCGCGCTCAACAAGGTCGACGTGCCGGACGGCAAGGACATCGCCGACATGGTCGTGGAGGAGCTGCGCGGGCGCGGGCTGCAGGTGTTCGAGGTGAGCGCGGCCTCCGGCGCCGGCCTGCGCGAGCTGACCTTCGAGATGGCCGAGATCGTGCGCGCGTCCCGCGAGTCGACCCCCGAGGTCGCGCCCGAGCGGATCGTGCTCCGGCCCAGGTCCGTCGACGGCGGCGACGAGTTCGAGGTCGTCGCGACCGACGACCCTTCGACAGGCTCAGGACAAGCGGCTTGGCGGGTGCGGGGCACCAAGCCGGAGCGGTGGGTGCGGCAGACCGACTTCGGCAACGAGGAGGCCGTCGGCTTCCTCGCCGATCGCCTCAACCGCCTCGGCGTCGAGGAGAAGCTCTCCGCGATGGGCGCCCAGGAGGGCGACACCGTCATCATCGGTCCCGAGACCAACGCCGTCGTCTTCGACTTCAAGCCCAGCATCGAGGCCGGTGCCGAGATGCTCGGCCGGCGCGGCGAGGACGAGCGGCTGCGCGAGGAGCGGCCCGCCCGGGGCCGGCGCCGCGACATCGACGAGGCGATGGGGTCCAAGGCCGAGGAGGAGGCTCGCGCCGACGTGGCCCGCCGCCTCGACCAGGACCGCAGGAAGAAGGGGCCCGACCGCAGCTCGGGCAGCTCCGGCGTGGGCCCGATGGCCTACGACATCGGCACCGCCGACGACCCCGACTGGGACGGCAGTGACGACTGACCGCACGGCCCTGCTGGCCGGCGCCAGGCGCATCGTCGTCAAGGTCGGCTCCTCGTCGCTGACCACCGCCGCCGGCGGCATCGACCCCGCACGGGTGCGCCAGCTCGTCGAGGTGCTCGCTGCCGCACGCGACGGCGGCGCCGAGCTCGTGCTGGTCTCCTCCGGTGCGATCGCGGCCGGTCTCGCCCCGCTGGGCCTGACGAAGCGCCCGCGGGCCCTGCCGATCCAGCAGGCGGCCGCGTCGGTGGGCCAGGGCCTGCTCGCCCACCGCTACCAGGAGGAGTTCGCCCGGCACGGCATCGTCACCGGCCAGGTGCTGCTCACCGTCGACGACGTCATCCGGCGCGCCCACTACCGCAACGCCCACCAGACC
>CAZDAO010000856.1:0-1696 GCA_964503015.1 uncultured Nocardioides sp.
GCGGCGAGCAGGCCAGCATCGATCAACGCCTCTGCCAGCTCGTCGACCTGTACGACGCCCGACCCGACGCCGTCGAGGTGATCCATCCCGGCGTCGACCTGTCGGTCTTCCGCCCGCGTGACCGGGCCGGGGCGCGCCGGGAGCTCGACCTGCCCGAGGACGCCGTCGTGCTGATGTTCGCCGGCCGCATCCAGCCGCTCAAGGCTCCCGACGTGCTGCTCCGTGCGGTCGAGGTGCTGCTCGAGCAGGACCCGTCGCTGCGCAGCCGCCTGGTCGTGCCCGTCGTGGGTGGGCCGTCCGGCTCGGGGCTCGAGCACCCCACCTCACTCGCCGACCTGGCCGCCGACCTCGACATCGCCGACGTCGTGCGGTTCGTGCCGCCCGTGACCCAGGACGAGCTCGCCGTGTGGGCCGCCGCCGCCACCGCGGTCGCCGTGCCGTCCTACAACGAGTCGTTCGGCCTGGTCGCCGTGGAGGCGCAGGCCACCGGCACGCCCGTGGTCGCGGCGGCCGTCGGCGGCCTGACCACCGTCGTGCAGGACGGCGTCAGCGGGCTGCTGGTGGACACCCACGAGCCCCGCGACTGGGCGGCCAGCCTGCGGCGCCTGGTCGACGACCCGCAGCTGGTCGAGCGCCTCGGTGCCGGCGCGGTCGCGCACGCGCAGGAGTTCTCGTGGGAGCGGACGGCCGAGCGCACGCTGGAGGCGTACGCCCGGGCCAGTGGGCGGATGCGGACCGCGCTTGCCTCATGATGGCCGCATGAGCGCGGTCGAGACCCTGCGGGCCTACCTGGTCGACAACGAGATCGAGCACGAGGAGATCTCCCCGACCTCGTTCTCGCTGACCCTGCCGGGGGAGAAGAAGCTGCAGACCCCGGTGCGCCTCGACGTCGGGCCGCACGCGCTCGGCGTGCACGCCTTCGTGTGCCGCAACCCCGACGAGAACCACGCCCGGGTCCACCGCTGGCTGCTCGAGCGCAACCTGAGGATGTACGCCGTCTCGTTCGCGGTGGACCGCCACGGCGACATCTACCTCGAGGCGAGGCTGCCGTTGGGTGCTGTCGAGCCCGACGAGCTCGACCGGATCCTGGGCTCCGTGCTCGCGAACGCCGACGAGTCCTTCAACGCCATCCTCGAGCTCGGCTTCGCGACCTCGATCCGCAAGGAGTGGGAGTGGCGCATCTCCCGCGGTGAGTCGACCCGCAACCTCGAGGCCTTCCGCGGCTGGCTCGAGCAGTCCTGACCGCTGGTCGAGGAGGGCGCCCAGCGCCCGTCACGAGGCGCGGTCCGCCGCCCTCGGCCGCCGCCGGGTCATCAGCACTCCCGCGATCGCCAGGGCGCCCCCGAAGAAGGTCAGCGACGGCGGCACCTCGTCGATGAGCAGCCACGCGATGACCGTCGCGATGCCCGGCACCAGGAACGTGGTGAGCGACAGCTTGCCCGCGTCGGTGTGGGTCAGCGCGTAGGCCCACGTGGTGAAGGCGACCGCGGTCGGCAGCACGCCGAGGTAGACGATCCACCACAGCTCCACGCCGCCGTCGGCGACGATCCCGGGCAGGTCGGAGGAGAACGGCAGGCACGTCGCCGCGCCCATCAGGAACGAGACGAACACGACCTGGACGGACGGGATGCGGCGCAGCAGCACCTTCTGGGTCAGCACCCCGACGGCGTACATCGCTGCGGCGACCAGCACGAGC
>CAZDAO010000857.1:0-1694 GCA_964503015.1 uncultured Nocardioides sp.
GGCCGTCCCGGCCGACCGCCTCGACGAGGAGGTCGCTGCGATCTGCGCGAGCCTCGCCACTGGCGCACCGCAGGGCCTGCGCGAGTCCAAGCGGATCCTCAACGGTGACCTGGTCGCCCGCATCGACGTCCTCGGCGAGGAGATGGCCGCCACCAGCGCCCGGCTCTTCGCCAGCGACGAGGCGCGCGAGGCGATGACGGCCTTCCTGTCGCGGAAGAAGTAGCCCGGGGCTGCATCCGCCGGGCGGACTCCGGGGGAGAAGGACCAGAACCCCTTCCCGAGGAGGCCGACATGGCCATCGACGCCGCCCGCCCGCTCGCCGTGGTGACCGGTGCCGCCCGCGGCATCGGCGCCGAGGTCGCCCGCCAGCTCGCCGAGGCGGGCCACGCGGTGGTCGTCACCGCCCGCGACGGGGAGGCCGCCCGCGCCCGTGCGGACGCACTGGTCGCCGAGGGCCACGACGCGACCGCGCTCCGGCTCGACATCGTCGACCCCGACAGCGTCGCCGCGCTGGTCGACGCGATCGGGTTCCGGCCGCTCGCGGTGCTCGTCAACAACGCGGCGGCGTTCGCCGACTGGTCCGAGACCGCCTCCACCGCCGACCTCGACACCGCCCGCGCGGTGATGGACACCAACCTGTTCGGCGCGTGGCGGGTGGTCCAGGCGCTGCTGCCTGCCCTCGCCCGCGCGGGGTCGGCCAGGATCGTCAACGTGGGCAGCGGGTCGGGGTCGCACGGCGACCCGCGGTTCGGGCTGTCCACCAGCCCTGCCTCGGCCAGCTATGCGGTGTCGAAGGCCGCGCTGCACGCCCTCACCGTCAAGCTCGCGGTCGAGCTGCGGCCGGCAGGGATCCTCGTCAACGCCGTGGACCCCGGCCTCACCGCGACCGCCCCCGGCATGGAGACGATGGGCGCGCGTCCGGTGCGCGACGGCGCGCGCAGCGTGGTCGCTGCCGCCCTCCACGCCGACGACGGACCGACCGGCACCTTCACCCGCGACGGCGAACCTCTGCCCTGGTGAGGTCGCGGTTCCACCGATTCCCGGTAAGTCGGCGGTCGGCGAGGTGCGCCGGTACGCTTGTCGGTCTGCCTGCCGGGAGCGGGCAGCAGTGGTGCCGGGGGAGTCCGGGGGGATCCCGGGGGATGAGGAGCAGGTGTGAGCGAAGAGCTCGAGGCGCGGGAGATCGCGGCGGAGCAGCAGTACGTCGACGAGGTCTACGTCCAGCTCGAGGCGTCGACGCGCAGCGCGAAGGCCCTGGCGGCGGAGGGGCACAGCCGCGGCAAGCTGGAGCACGAGGGCGGGCTCGTCGAGCGTGACGCGATGGTCTTCCAGGCCGCCAAGCGCATCGCGCAGCTCGACGCCGCGCACGAGGGCCTGGTCTTCGGCCGGCTCGACCTCGACCCCGCCATCGACCCCGAGCCGCGCTACATCGGCCGCATCGGCGTGCGCACCTTCGCCTGGTTCATCGGAGCGTCGCTGGTCTCGCTGTTCCTGGGCCTCATCATGGTCAACGTGCTGGCGCCGGGCGAGAACCTGGGTCTGCCGCTGCCCGAAGCCGCCGCAGCCGCCGGGACGCCCACCGGGACATCGTTGAACTTACGCGAATTCATCACGCATCTGGTGCCGCGGTCGTTCTTTGAAGCGATGGCGACCAACGAGATCCTGCAAATCGTCGTGTTCTCGGCCTTCGTGGG
>CAZDAO010000858.1:0-1694 GCA_964503015.1 uncultured Nocardioides sp.
CGGTGCCGGCGGTGGCTCCGCGGCCGCGTCGACCACCGACGGCAACGGCCGCTCCTCGGGTGAGCAGAGCGCCGAGGCCTCGACCGGCGACCGGTTCAACAAGTCCACCCAGAGCGTCCTCGGCAGCTTCGGCCCGGTCGGGCAGGCGCTGTCGACCGGCATGGGCTGGATCAACTCCGCCGGCGCCAAGGCCACCTCCCTGATGTCGGACGAGACCAACCAGGCCGGCGTCGGGCAGAGCACCTACGGCCCCGACTTCAGCAACATGGGTGGCCGCCAGTCCGGTGGCCAGTCGGGTGGCCAGTCCGGCGACCAGAGCGGCGGCACGCACCCCGGCTCTCAGAACAACGGCGACGACGACCCGCCCCTGAACCCGCCCATGCCGCCGGCACCGCCGACCCCGCCGACGCTGCCCACCGGTGGCGCACCGGGCGGCGGCTCGGGTGGCGGCCAGAGCGGTTCCGGAGGAGCCGCAGCGACGCCCAAGACTCCCGCCGCCGGTGGCGGGGGAGCGGCCGGAGGTGCCGGCGGGGCTGGTGCGGCCGCCGGCGGGGTCCCACCGGTGGCGGTGTAGTCGATGCGCCCCGCCACCTGCCCAACCCCGATCGACCTCTACTGACCCGGAAGGAAGCCGACGATGACCATCTACGCCGACTACCAGCGCGACCGCATCGGCTGGTTCTTCGGCCTCTCCGGAGGCCAGCTGATGTTCCTGGCGCTGGCCAGCCTGCCGGCGTTCTGGGCGATCAGCCGTGGAGCGTGGTTCTCGGCGTTGCTGTTCGCCCTGGTCTGGCTGTTCCTACTGGCCATCACCGTCATCCCGGTCCGGGGCCGCTCGGCCACCGGCTGGGTGTTCGCCTCGAGCATGTACGCCGTCGGCGGGCTGCTCGGCTGGACCTCCTTCCGGGCCAAGGCCGCCCAGGGTCGCGCTGAGGACCTCGACACCCCCGACCTGCCCGGGGTGCTGCAGGGCATCAAGATCCACGACGGCCCGCCGCACGGCTCGCAGCTGCAGCGCGTCGGAGTGATCCACGACGACGCCACGAAGACCTGGGCGGTCACCGCCGCGGTCGTCCACCCCGGCATCGGCATGAAGGACACCGAGGAGCGCAGCCGCTACGGCGAGGCGCTGGCCGGGCTGCTCGACGTCGCCGGCCGCGCCGAGAAGATCGACGAGATCCTGTTCATGATCCGCACCGTCCCCGAGGACGGTGCCGAGCGCGAGCTGTGGGTAACCAAGCACCGCCGCGGCAACGCGCCGGGGCTGTCCGAGGTCGTCAACAGCGACCTCGCGGTGGGCCTCACGCAGGCGTCGGTGCGCACCGAGCAGTTCGTCACGATCGTCGTCTCGGAGACCCGGATCGCCCGGTCGGCCAAGGAGTCCGGGGGTGGCTTCGAGGGCCGCTGCCGCGAGCTCTACCTGCTCATGGCCGAGATCGAGGCCCAGCTGCGCGGCCCGATGGGGATGACGACGGTCCGCTGGCTGACCAGCCCCGAGCTCGCATTGGCCTGCCGCACCGGATTCGCGCCCGGGGACCGGGCCGGGATCGTCGAGGCCCTCTCGCTGCGGGGGAAGGACCCGAGCGTGAACGCCGACGTCCCGTGGGCGATGGCCGGCCCGTCCGGCGCCGACGCGACTGTGCGGCACTACAGCCACGACGCGTGGAACTCGGTCAGCTCCACCATCAAGCTGC
>CAZDAO010000859.1:0-1689 GCA_964503015.1 uncultured Nocardioides sp.
CCGAACCCGCCTCCGCCCATCCCGGCGCCGAAGCCGCCACGCGACTGCAGCGCGCGGAACTCGTCGTACTTCGCGCGCTTGGCCTCGTCACCGACGACGTCGTGGGCCTCGGCGACGGCCTTGAACTTCTCGTGCTTGGACTCGTCACCGGGGTTGGAGTCCGGGTGGTTCGCCCGGGCGAGCTTGCGGTAGGCCTTCTTGATGTCGGCCGCGCTCGCGTCCTTGGCGACCCCGAGGACCTGGTAGAAGTCCTTGGTCGCCCAGTCGTTGCGGAAACCTTCGTTGTCAGCCATGGGTGAACCCCCTCTCCGTCTGCTGCGTGGGGTGGATGGGTCAGGCGTCGACCGGGTCGACCACGAGCACCTGCGCCGCACGTACGACGCGCTCGCCGAGGCGGTAGCCGGCCTTGGCCACGTGCTTGACCGTGGTCACCTGGACCTCCGGGTCGGCACCGAGGTGGCTGAGCGCCTCGTGGAGGGTCGGGTCGAAGGCGTCGCCGGGCTCGCCGAAGCGGACCAGGCCGGCGCTCGCGACGACCCGCTCGAGCTGGTCGGCCACGGCCTTGAAGCCGCCCTCGAGCTCGCCGTGCTCCTTGGCGCGGTCGATCGTGTCGAGGACCTCGACCACCGGGGTGAGGGCCTTGTAGGCGGCGTTCTCCGCGACCAGCTGCCGCTCGCGGTCGACCCGCCTGCGGTAGTTGGCGTACTCCGCGGAGAGGCGCTGGAGATCGTTGGTGAGGTCGGCGAGCGAGCTCTTCATCGCGCCGAGCTCGTCGACCTCGGTGTCCTCCACGTCCTCGACGTCCTCCTCGCGCTGATCCTCGGCGGTGCCGGGGTCGTTGCCGGCGACGTGGTCGCCCTCGACCTGGGCCTCGACCTCGGTCTCGTTGGCCATCTCGCCGGCGGCGTCACCGAAGCCTGAGGGACGGGTGCCCTCCGCGCCCCGCGGAGGGGGAGCCGCGGCGGACTCCCCCTCCGGCAGGTCGCTCGGCTCGGCGCCCGGCATGGGCTCGGCCGGGCGATCGGTCACTTGGACTCACCCTCCGCCGAGTCGCTCGCGGACTGCTCGTCGGTGGGCTCGTCGACGATCTCGGCGTCGACGACGTCGTCGTCGGCCTCGCCCGTCGCCCCGGTGGCACCGCCCGCCGCGGCCTGGTCGGCCTCGGCGGCGGCGTACATCGCGGCACCCATCTTCTGGCTGGACTCACCGAGCTTGGTGACCGCCGCGGTGATCTCCTCCGCGGAGGCGTCGTCCTTGGCGAGGACCTCCTTGAGCGCGTCGACGTCGGCCTGGACCTCGGTCTTGACGTCGTCGGGGAGCTTGTCGGCGTTGTCGGTGAGGAACTTCTCGGTCGTGTAGACGAGCTGGTCGCCCTGGTTGCGGGCCTCGACGGCCTCGCGACGCTTGGCGTCCTCCTCGGCGTACTGCTCCGCCTCCTTGACCATGCGGTCGATCTCGTCCTTGCTGAGCGCCGAGCCACCGGAGATGGTCATCGACTGCTCGCGGCCCGACGCCTGGTCCTTGGCCGAGACGTGCACGATGCCGTTGGCGTCGATGTCGAAGGTGACCTCGATCTTCGGCACGCCGCGCGGCGCCGGCGGGATGCCGTCGAGCACGAACTTGCCGAGGCTCTTGTTGTCGGTCGCCATCGGCCGCTCGCCCTGGAGGACGTTGATCTCCACCTGGTTT
>CAZDAO010000860.1:0-1689 GCA_964503015.1 uncultured Nocardioides sp.
GATCAGCGCGCCGGTCTGGGTGCGGGTGAAGAACGCCAGCGACTGCCGCTGCACGTGGGCGAACACCTGGGTGCGCAGGTCGTAGATCAGGCCCTCACCGATGCGGCTGGAGAGCCACCCCGTCACCAGGCCGAAGGCGGAGTCGACGACCGCCACGACCGCCACCAGCACCGCCAGCCAGACCACCAGGGAGGTGTCGCCGGTGCGGACGCCGTCGTCGATGATCGCCTTGAGCAGCAGCGGCGGCACGACGACGAGGGCGGCATCGACGACAGTCACCGCGAGGAAGCCCGCGATCAGCGTGCGGTGCGGACGCGCGAAGCCCAGGACCCGGCGCACGGTGCGGCGCTCGATCTTGTTCTCCACCACGCTGCGGTCACTGCGCAGGAACCGCCACGGCGGGCCACCTGCACCCGGCCCCATCGACATGCCTGCTCCTTCGCCTTCGCCCGTCCGACCCGGTGAACGCCGGCGCCCCGATCATTGTTCCTCGGGGCACCGACACCCGCGTCAGGAGAACGCGGCGGCGACCGCGCGGAAGCGGCGTACCTGGGCCTCGCGCTCGAGGCGGCGCTGCTCGTCGAGGTCGCGGTCGGCCGCGCCCTGGAGCAACGTCTTGGTCTCGCTCACGACGCCCGGCATGGGTGCGACGAGCGCGGCCGCGAGGTCGTCGACGGCCGCGTCGAGCTCGGCCGAGGGGACCGCAGCGGTGGCGAGCCCGATGCGCACCGCCTCCTCGGCAGGTACGACGCGCGCGGTGGCGCAGATCTCCAGCGCGCGGGCGTAGCCGACGTGCTCGACCAGCGGCTTGGTGCCGGTGAGGTCGGGGACCAGGCCGAGCGCCGACTCCTTCATGGAGAACTTCGCGTCGCCGGCGACCACCCGCAGGTCGCACGAGAGCGCGAGCTGGAAGCCGGCGCCGACGGCGTAGCCGCGGACCTTGGCGATGGAGACGAAGCGCGGGTCCCGCAGCCAGGTGAAGCCGCGCTGGAACTCCTCGATGCGCGCGGAGGCGTCCTCGTCGCTGAGGGCCAGCAGCCCCAGGACACTGCCCTCGCCGGCGTTGGTCGGGTCGAGCATCGCCCGGTCGAGCCCGGCCGAGAAGGTCTCGCCCTCCCCCGTCACCACGACGACGCGCACCTCGTCGGGCAGGGTGCGACCGATCTCGGCCAGGGCGAGCCACATCGCCGGCGTCTGGGCGTTGCGGACGTCGGGCCGGTCGAGCGTGACGGTCGCGATCGGGCCCTCGATCTCGAGGCGGAGGCCGACGGCGGCCAGGTCTGCGGGAGTCATGGGCCGAGGTTACTACCGCCCAGTAACGTGTGGTTTCGAGGCTCGCTGCGCTCGCACCTCAACCACCGAGGGTGGAGTGACGCACCTCAACCACCAAGAAGACGCCGCGACGCACCTCGACCACCGAGGGTGGAGCGACGTCAGGCGAGCGAGACCAGGTCGGCGTACTCGTCGGACCAGAGGTCCTCGTCGCCGTCGGGCAGCAGCAGCACCCGGTCGGGGTCGAGCGCGCGGACCGCCCCCTCGTCGTGGGTGACCAGGATGATCGCCCCGGTGTAGCTGCGGATCGCGTGGAGCACCTCCTCGCGGGAGGCCGGGTCGAGGTTGTTGGTCGGCTCGTCGAGGAGCAGCACGTTGGCCGAGGAGACGACGAGGATCGCGGGCGCGAGCCGGGTC
>CAZDAO010000861.1:0-1688 GCA_964503015.1 uncultured Nocardioides sp.
TTGCGGGTGTCGAGCACGCGCGTCGGCGAGCCGGCGAGGGCGTCGACCCACTGCGAGGTGGCGGTCGCGATGCCGGAGAGGTGGGAGGCGAGGTTGAGGGCGGTGCGCTCGGCGACCAGCATCCGCTGGGTCAGGCCGGTGATCCGCATGACGACGTCACCGTCGGCGACCCGGGTGCCGTCGGGCACGCGGTCGGTGATCGCCGGGTCCGCGCCGAGCATGAAGAAGGTGACCGCCGCGACGCCGAGCCCGGCGACCACGCCCGGCTCGCGCGCGGCGAAGACCGCCTCCCCCCGTGCGTCCGCCGCGATCGTCGAGCTGCTGGTGGGGTCGTCCGTCGCCTCGTCGGGCAGGTCCTCGCGCACCGCGCGGGCGATCAGGTCCCAGAGGCCGTCGAGGTCGAGGCCGGCGGCCTGCAGCTCCGCCCGGAGGTCGGGGGGTACGTCGTCGAGGCTGGTCACGTCAGCACCTCCGCGGTCGAGGGGTCGGTGGACGACGCGTAGGTCCACTCCACCCGCACCGCGCCGTCATCGAGCCAGGAGTCGATGTGCCCGGCCCTGGTGTCGTCGCGCTCGGGGAAGTCCTCCCGCCAGTGCGAGCCCCGGGTCTCCGTGCGCAGCGCCGCGGCCTCGGCGAGCGCGGTGCAGATCGCCACCAGGTTGGTGGTCTCCCACGCCGCCGGCTCGACCACCGGCTCGCCGGGGTCGAGGGCGCCGAGGAGCTCCAGCGCCTCGACGAGGCCGTCGGCCTGCCGGAGCACGCCCACGCGCGAGGTCATCACCTCCTGCACGATGCGGCGGCGATCGCCGTCGACGAGACCCTCGGGGCGCTCGTCGACCACCGGCTCGGCCCAGGCCCGCAGCTCACCGGGCAGCACCTCGGCGATCCGGCGCGAGAAGACGAGCCCTTCCAGGAGCGAGTTGGAGGCGAGGCGGTTGGCGCCGTGCACGCCGGAGCAGGCCACCTCGCCCGTGGCGTAGAGCCCCGGCACGGTCGTCCGCCCCCACAGGTCGGTCGCGACGCCGCCCGAGGCGTAGTGCTGGGCCGGTGCGACCGGGATCAGCTCGGTCACCGGGTCGACGCCGTGCTCGCGGCACACGCGCAGGATGGTGGGGAAGCGCCGCTCCCAGAATCTCGTGCCCAGGTGCCGGGCGTCGAGCCACATGTGCGGCTCGCCGGTCTCGATCATCCGGCGGGTGATCGCCTTGGCCACGACGTCGCGGGGGGCGAGGTCGGCGAGCGGGTGCTCGCCCTGCATGAACCGGTGGCCGTCGGAGTCCACGAGGAAGGCGCCCTCGCCGCGCACGGCCTCGGAGATCAACGGCTGCTGGCCCTGGGACTCGGGACCGAGCCACATGACCGTCGGGTGGAACTGGACGAACTCGAGGTCGCGCAGCCGGGCCCCGGCGCGCAGCGCGACCGCCATGCCGTCGCCGGTGGCGACGCTCGGGTTGGTCGACTGGCTGAAGACCTGGCCGAGGCCGCCGGAGGCGAGCACCACCGCTCGGCAGTGCACGGCGCCGACGCCGTCGCGCTGGCCCTCCCCGAGCACGTGCAACGTCAGCCCGGCGACGCCGCCGTCCGCGGCCAGCAGGAGGTCGACGGCCAGGGCGTGCTGGATGACCTCGATCTCCGGGGCCCGCTCGACGGCGGCGATCAGCGCGCGCTGGATCTCCGCGCCGGTCGCG
>CAZDAO010000862.1:0-1685 GCA_964503015.1 uncultured Nocardioides sp.
GTGGCCTCCACGATCCGCCACTCGTCGGCCGCCGCGACGGGCTCGCCGGGGGCCATCACCTCGCCCACGGGGTCGGCGCCGGCCTTCTCGTTGCGCTCGATGATCGCGTTGCGCTCCTTGCGGTCGTCGAGCCGGTGGAACTGCCACTCGCCGAGCCGCCACGCGACCCAGGCGAGGAAGACGACCACGAGTGCGAACACGATCCAGCGGCGCGAGACCAGGAACCGCAGCTTGTGCACCAGCCGAGGCTATCCGGGACGGCCTGAACGGCTGACCCCCACCTCGATACACTCGTGCAGGTGACGACACCTCTGGCGGACCGCTTCGGCCGTGTGGCCACGGACCTGCGCGTCTCGCTGACCGACAGGTGCAACCTGCGGTGCAACTACTGCATGCCGGCCGAGGGCCTCGACTGGCTGCCCACCGAGCAGACGCTGACCGATGACGAGGTCGTCCGCCTGATCACCATCGGCGTGGAGCGGCTCGGCATCACCGAGGTGCGCTTCACCGGAGGCGAACCCCTTCTGCGTCGCGGCCTGGTCGACATCGTGGCCCGCACCCACGCGCTCGGCGTGGAGACCTCGCTCACCACCAACGCGCTGGGGCTCTCGCGCACGGCGCAGGCGCTGGCCGAGGCGGGCCTGGACCGGATCAACGCCAGCATCGACACCGTGCGGCCCGACACGTTCGCGACGATCACCCGCCGCGACCGGCTCAAGGACGTCATCGCCGGCCTCGAGGCCGCCAAGGCCGCCGGACTGGGCCCCATCAAGCTCAACGCCGTGCTGCTGCGCGGGACCAACGACGACCAGGCCCCCGAGCTGCTGCGCTGGAGCATCGAGCACGGCTACGACCTGCGCTTCATCGAGCAGATGCCGCTCGACGCCCAGCACGACTGGAACCGTGCGGCGATGGTCACCGCCGACGAGATCTTCGCCTCCCTCAGCGCGGAGTTCAGCCTCACCCCGCACGGCGCCCCGCGCGGCAGCGCACCCGCCGAGCTCTTCTACGTCGACGGCGGCCCGGCCACCGTCGGCGTGATCGCCTCCGTCACCCGCCCGTTCTGCGGTGACTGCGACCGGGTCCGGCTCACGGCGGACGGCCAGGTGCGCAACTGCCTCTTCGCCCGCGAGGAGTCCGACCTGCGTACGGCGCTGCGCACCGGCGCCGGCGACGAGGAGATCGCCGAGCGGTGGGTCATCGCGATGCGCGGCAAGCGCGCCGGGCACGGCATCGACGACGAGACCTTCCTCCAGCCCGACCGGCCGATGTCGGCGATCGGCGGATAGCCCTCAGCGGTCGAGCAGCTGCCTGAGCTTCTGCGGAGCGCAGAACCGGTAGCTCTCGGTCACCAGCTCGGCCACCTCGTCCCAGTCGGTCTCCCCGTCGAGCACCATGCCGACGACGGTGGGCGACCACGGCGGCAGGAAGAACGGCGGGCCGGCATGGCTCAGCGCCAGGAGCTCGTCACCGGAGGACCGGAAGGTCAGCACCGTCGTCGGCTCGCTGATCCCGGTCACGTCGTGGTAGGCCGAGGTGTATCCCTCCTGCGCCACCAGCACGTGGGCGAACGTCCGGCCCCGCACCCGCCAGCGCACCCCCGTCCACGCGTCCTCCTCGTAGGCGTCCGGCAACGCGAGCGCGGTGCTGCCGATCCGGGCGACGACGTCGCCGGACGGCTCGAT
>CAZDAO010000863.1:0-1684 GCA_964503015.1 uncultured Nocardioides sp.
GCGTAGTCGCGCTCGACGAACGCCACCCGGCGCCGGGCGAACTCGACCACGGCCTCCTCGCCCTGCGTCTCGGCCAGGAACCGCATGGCCTGCACGGCGAGGTCGTCGTACTGCTGGTCGAAGCTGTCGCGGCCCGCCTCGGTGAGTGCGAAGACCTTGGCCGGTCGGCCGCGGCCACGCGTCCCGTAGACCTTCGGCTCGCGCGACTCCACGACACCTTCGAGGACGAGGTGGTCGAGGTGGCGTCGTACGGCGGCGGGCGTCAGGTCGAGACGGCGGGCGAGGTCGGCGGCCGTCGAGGGGCCGTTCTCCAGGATCGCGCGGCACACGCGGTCGCGCGTGGGTGCGTCCCCGTCCGGGGTCGCCGCCGTCCTGGTGAATTCCACAACGACAGTGTGACGTTATTGCGGTTCGCCGTTCAAGCAAGGGTCCCCTAAGTGACCCCGGCCACGGCCCGACCACGCCGACCACGGGTCCGGCCGTGGTCCGACCTAGACTTCGCGACGTGCCAGCCGCCGCCCCTGCCGTCGAGATCGACGGCCTGGTGATGGCCTACGGCGACAAGGTCGCCGTCGACGGGTTGTCGCTCGAGGTGGCCCGCGGGTCGGTCACCGCAGTGCTGGGTCCCAACGGCGCGGGGAAGACCACCACCCTCGAGACCTGCGAGGGCTACCGCGTCCCGCAGCGGGGAACGGTCCGGGTGCTCGGCCTGGACCCGCAGCGTGACCGGTCCGCGTTGCTCCCCCGGATCGGCGTGATGCTGCAGTCCGGCGGGGCGTGGAGCGGGGTGCGCGCGCGGGAGATGCTCGACCACGTGGCGTCGCTGCACGCCCACCCGCTCGACACCGGGATGCTCAGCGACCGGCTCGGCCTCGCCGACTGCGGGCGCACGCCCTACCGCCGGCTGTCGGGCGGCCAGCAGCAGCGGCTGGGGCTGGCGATCGCGCTGGTCGGCCGCCCGGAGCTGGTCTTCGTCGACGAGCCGACGGCAGGCATGGACCCCCAGGCCCGGCGCACGACGTGGGAGCTGCTCGAGGAGGTCCGCGGCGACGGCGTCACCGTGGTGCTGACCACCCACCACATGGACGAGGCCGAGCGCCTGGCCGACCGGATCCACATCATCGACCGGGGCCGCGTGATCGCCAGCGGGACGCCCGGCGAGCTCACCCGCGAGGGCCGCTCCGCCACCATCAGGCTCGTGGTCAACCGGCCGTTCCCCGACGGCGCCCCGGAGTCGTTGCGTGCCGAGCTCGGCCCCGACACCGAGGTGCGCCAGCTCGACGAGGTCAGCATGCTCATCCACGGTCCGGCCGACTCCACCACGTTGGGACGCGTCTCGCGCTGGTGCGAGGAGCACGACGTGCTCCCCGAGACCCTCAACCTCGGCCAGCGCAACCTCGAGGACGTCTTCCTCGAGCTCACCGGACGCGAGCTCGCGCCATGACCCCGCGGACAGGCACGTTCGCCCCCGCGCCCGGCGGCGCCTCGCTGGCGCGAATGGTGCTCGCGCAGGCGCGCATGGAGGCCCGCCTCATGCTGCGCAACGGCGAGCAGCTGCTGCTCGCGATCGTGATCCCGGTCATCGTCCTGGTCGGCGGCGTCGCCGGCGCCGACCGCATCGGCATCGACCTCGACGGCCACCGCCCTGTCGACGTCCTGACGCCGGGCGTGCTGGCCCTGGCCG
>CAZDAO010000864.1:0-1679 GCA_964503015.1 uncultured Nocardioides sp.
AGGAGGTGTCGGTGCGCTTCGAGGCGGGCCGCCCCGTCGCTATCAACGGCGTGGAGTTCGACGACCCGGTGGCGCTGGTGTACGCGGCGAATGAGATCGGCGGCCGGCACGGCCTCGGCATGTCCGACCAGATCGAGAACCGCATCATCGAGGCCAAGTCGCGCGGCATCTACGAGGCGCCGGCCATGGCGCTGCTGTTCATCGCCTACGAGCGCCTGGTCAACGCGATCCACAACGAGGACACGGTCGCGCAGTACCACAACGAGGGCCGCAAGCTCGGCCGGCTCCTCTACGAGGGCCGGTGGCTCGACCCCCAGGCCCTGATGATCCGCGAGTCCGTGCTGCGCTGGATCGCCTCGCTGGTGACGGGCGAGGTGACGCTCCGGCTGCGGCGCGGCGAGGACTACACGATCCTGCGCACGGACGGGCCGGCCTTCTCCTACCACCCCGACAAGCTGTCCATGGAGCGCACCGAGAACGCCGCCTTCGGCCCGACCGACCGCATCGGGCAGCTCACGATGCGCAACCTCGACATCGCCGACTCGCGCGCCAAGCTCGAGCTCTACGCCGCGCAGCCGCTGGACCAGGGGCAGGTGCTCGTCGAGAACGGCACCCTCTACGGTGCCATCGAGTCCGGCGGGTTCGACCGGATCACCGGTCACTCGCCGAGCGAGGAGGCCACCGAGGACGAGTTCGACGAGACGGCACTGGAGCACGCGGCGATGGAGTTCGGGACCGACTGATGGCTGAGGCACAGGCAGGCGCAGGCACCACCAACGAGGGATCGCTCTGGGGCGGTCGGTTCGCGAGCGGACCGTCGCCGGAGCTGCAACGGCTCTCGAGGTCGACGCACTTCGACTGGCAGCTCACGCCGTACGACCTCGCCGGCTCGCGGGCGCACGCCAACGCGCTGCACCGCGCCGGGCTGCTCACCGACGCCGACCACGCGGAGCTGCTGCGCGGCCTCGAGGCGCTGGGGGAGCGCTACGCAGCAGGCTCCCTGCTGCCCGCCGAGCCCGACGAGGACGTCCATGGGGCGCTCGAGCGGCTCCTGCTCCAGGAGGTCGGCCCGGAGGTGGGCGGCCGGCTCCGGGCCGGCAGGTCGCGCAACGACCAGGTCGCCACGCTGTTCCGCGTCTACCTCCGCAACCACGCCCGCACCATCGCCGGCCTGGTGCTCGACCTCGTCGACGTCCTGGCGACACAGGCGGGCGAGCACCTCGCCCCCGGCCAGGAGAGCGTCATGCCGGGCCGGACGCACCTCCAGCACGCCCAGCCGGTCCTGCTGTCGCACCACCTGCTGGCGCACGCGTGGCCGCTGCTGCGCGACGTCGAGCGGCTGCGTGACTGGGACGCCCGGGTCGCAGGCGACTCGCCGTACGGCTCCGGTGCGCTCGCGGGCCAGACCCTCGGCCTCGACCCGGAGGCCGTGGCCGCCGAGCTCGGCTTCACCGGCGCGTCGGCCAACTCGCTCGACGGCACCGCAGCGCGCGACTTCGCCGCCGAGTTCGCGTTCGTGACCGCCCAGATCGGCGTCGACCTGTCGCGACTGGCCGAGGACGTCATCCTCTGGACGACACGCGAGTTCGGCTTCGCGACGCTCCACGACTCGTGGTCGACGGGGTCGAGCATCATGCCGCAGAAGAAGAACCCCGACATCGCCGAGCTCGCCCGCGGCA
>CAZDAO010000865.1:0-1378 GCA_964503015.1 uncultured Nocardioides sp.
CGTGCGGCACCGCGGCCAGCAGCTCGTCCGGGGACTGTACGACGAGATCCATCGGAGCGAACCTCCTCAGCTGGCCTTGGCCGCGTGGGGGGCGCGCTCGATGCGCGCGGAGACGTACTTGAGCGACAGGCCGACCTCGCCGAAGCGGTTGTCGACGACCACGACGTCCTTGGTGCGCTTCTCGCGGGTCTCCTTGTCAGCCCAGGCCTCGGTGCGCTCGAGGCCGTGGACGAAGATCGGGTCGCCGGATCCGCAGCTGTCGTGCACGTGGGTGGCGGCCGAGCCGAAGATCTTGACGTTGTGGGCGGTGGGCTCGTCGTTGACCCACTCCCCCTGGTCGTTCTGGGTCCGGCGGTTGACCAGGACCCGGCAGCTGACGAACGGCTTGTTCTCGCGGGTGTAGAGCAGCTCTGGCGCCTCGGCCAGGTTGCCGGCGAAGGTGACGGTGGTCGACATGACTTCCTCCTAGGTGACGGCGAGGACGTTGGGTCCCGCAGTCACCTAGGTCCCGTCGGGGTCCGGCAGCGATCACATCTGTCGAACTTTGTTGCTCGAGCTCGCGTGCAGCCGGTCATCCACCACAGCGCACAGAAGCGCCCCGACCGGCTCTCGGGTACCGGGTCGGGGCGCTGGGAAGGACGCTAGGCACTGCCACCGACACAACATGATGCCGGCGGTCAGCTGGCCTACCGTGCCGGCCGGCGACGCGGCGGGCGGTTGCTGAGCTTCTGCGGTGGCGGGGGCAGGTCTCGGCCCAGCCGCCGGCGGGCCTCCTCGGCCGCGGCGATGACTGCCTCCTGGGCGAACGCGGAGCGGGCGAGCATCCGGCCGAGCTCCTGGCGATCGGCCACGAGTGCGTCTTCGACCGCCTCGATGGTCGAGGCCGGCAGGTCGTGCTTCTTGTTGAAGCTCTTGCGGGTCACGCTGACCAGGGCGGGATGGTTCTCGCCGGCGGCCGCGAGCTCGGCCCGCTTCTGCGGTGAGCGCTTGGCGTGCACCTCGAGCGCCTGGGCGAGCCACCCGACGAACGAGCCGGGCGAGTCGGCGTCGGTGTCCAGGTCGGCGATGTAGGCCGATCGGGCGAGGTCCCACACGCCGGGCTTCCAGTAGATCCCGACCGGGATCGTGGTCTGGCTCGTCACCGGATCACTCCCCTGATCTCGGCCGCCGGCGTCGAGCTGCAGCGGCTAACACCAACGCCGCTGCATTCCCGGTCGTGGCCCTGCGCAGCCGTTCCCACCCTCGCTCGATTCCTTCCGTTCCAGCCAGCTACGAGGTGCAGCTGCGCCGCGCCGCCGCAGCGGAGTCCGCGCGCGGTGAGGCCGGGTTTTCCTCACCCTCGCCGGGTGCCCACCTTTCCACACGTCCGCCCTGTGGC
>CAZDAO010000865.1:1388-1667 GCA_964503015.1 uncultured Nocardioides sp.
GCAGCGGAGTCCGCGCCCCGGGAGGCCGGGGTTTTTCCCAACCCTCACCGGGTGCCCACCTTTCCACAGGTGCGCCCTGTGGCCCGGTAGGCGTCGGTCCCCGTTGGGAGACTTGGTCCTGTCAGTTCTTTCTATTCTACTCATGGAGGACAGCCGCATGACCGACACCATCCAGGCCCCCGCCGACACCGCCGCCGACGAGGCCGCCGAGGTCGTCCAGGCCGAGGAGTTCGTGTTCCTCGACCCTGCCGCGATCATCATCGGCACGAACGTCCGGAC
>CAZDAO010000866.1:0-1664 GCA_964503015.1 uncultured Nocardioides sp.
CGGTGATGTCGAGCGGGGTGTCGCGGATCAGGTCCTGCAGGCTCGGTCCCTCGCCGGGCGCGGTGGGGAGACCGACGACGCCGGGCTCCTCCGTGGCCAGGGCCGCCTCGAGGACGGCGCCGAGGTCGCGGGCCGGGTTGCCGTAGGAGTGCTGCACCTGCAGCCCGAGCCAGATGTCGCCGGAGTCGCGCACCATCGCCGGCGCGGCGCCCGGCAGGAGGGTCGCCAGGCGGACGGTGCGCGATCCGTCCTTCACGGTCAGCGGTGCGGTCGCGGCGGGGACCAGCTCGCGGAGCGCGATGACGTCGCACTCGCTCGGTATCCCCTCGAAGGGGCGGGCCACGAAGGCCGGGGCGGCGCCACCGGCGGCGCCGTGGCACGCCTTGTAGCGCTTGCCGGAGCCGCAGGGGCAGGGCTGACGGGGTCCGACCTCGCCGGGGGCGGCTGCGGTGGGCTGGGACTTGCTGCGCGACTTCTTGGCCATGGGTCGGAGCCTAGTGTCGGTCCCGTCAGCCGTCGGAACCGAGCAGTTCCAGCATGTAGGCCGGGCGGTCGCTGATGATCGCCGTGACGCCCAGGCCGAGGCAGATCTCGAGGTCCTCCGCGGTGTTGACGGTCCACACGTGGATCTCCCGGCCCTCCTTGACCAGGTGCCGGCCGAGGCCGGGGTGGTCGCGCAGCTCCTCGATCCCGGGTCCGATGATCCAGTCGTCGCCGACCACGGGTCGCAGCACCGGCCAGTGGTGCGCCTTGTCGACCAGCATCACCACGTCGAGCTCGGGGGCGAGCCGGCGCACGCGGTTCATCGCGTTGAGCGAGAAGCTCATGATCCGCGCGGGCGACCCGGCCCGGTCCCACCCGAAGTCGCCGAGCGTCTCGACCAGGCGCCGTTCCACCAGCCCGCCGTAGCGGGTGGGGTGCTTGGTCTCGATCGCGAGCTCGACCGGCCGGTCGTAGTCGGCGACGGTGCCCAGCAGCTTGCGCAGGGTGAGCACCTTGCCGTGCTCGGGGTCGCGCTCGGGTGCCTCGTCGTCCAGGTCGGACCACGGGTTCTTCCACGAGGCGAAGTCGAGCTCGTCGAGCTCGGCCAGGTTCATCGTGGAGACGATGCCGGCGTTGGCGGCCGTGCGCCGCAGGTTGCGGTCGTGGACGCAGACCAGGTGGCCGTCGGCGGTGAGCCGGACGTCGCACTCGAGGGCGTCGGCACCCTCGTCGAGCGCCTTCACGTAGGCCTTCAGCGTGTGCTCGGCCGTGTCGTGGCTGCTGCCGCGATGGGCGACGACCTGCGGCCGGGAACGGTCCTGACGGGCGCGGCGGATGCGCGGCGTACGACGCATGGGTCGAGCATGGCACGTCGGCCCGGTCCGCTGGTGCTCCTCGGTGGACCTCAGTGCACGTGGTCGCGCCAGTCCGCGGGCACGCGTCCGGCGGGCCCGGGCGTGGGCTGGTCCTCGGGGTGGTGCTGCGGGTCGGCGAGGCGCGGGCCCACCACCCCGACCGACCGGTCGAAGTCCCAGAACCAGTCCTCGCCCGGCTCGAAGCTCTGGATCACCGGGTGCCCGGTCGCACGGTAGTGGGCGGTGGCGTGCTGCGCGGGGCTGCTGTCGCAGCAGCCGACGTGGCCGCACTGCGCGCACCGGCGCAGGTGCACCCACCAGCCGCCC
>CAZDAO010000867.1:0-1663 GCA_964503015.1 uncultured Nocardioides sp.
CAGTCTCCAAGTCTCACTACCCGGCTTCGGCGGTCTGGCGCTGCTAGTCAACGAGTCGACCGAGAGGTGAATCCACCGGCGTCGGTCGAGCGTGTTACCTCTTGCAGAGGCGACGGAGGAGTAAGCAGAGGGCGCGCAACGGGATGCCCAAAGTGTGACCGGGAAGCGTTGAGCAGCGCTTCTGAAGCGAGATGGCCGCATCGAGAAAACTGCCGCTGGGCAGCGCTTCTCGCGATCACCACACTCGAGGCATGACGCTGCGCGAGGATGCCGAGTGGCGCGGGAGACAAGATCGGGTCCGCGAGCGACGAGGTTGCGGAAGCTTGGGCGCCTCCAATCAGCGAACATGATGCGTCGGGGCGAGGGTCAGCAGGAGGGCGAGCACGCGCGCTCTTCGGCGATGTCCGTTCTGTGCGCGCGCCCGTAGCGGGGGACAGCAGCGCGGTAGGTCGGCCCAAGACAGTAGGCGGCTCTTGTGGGTCCTCAAGGGCTCTCGAGACCGCCGTGACCTGCGCCTAAGTGTTCGATCAGGTCTGGTCGCACTTCTGGACATGCTGATACTTACGTGGCGCTTGGGTTGACCCCACCCGGCGGTCGGGAGGGTGCTGCCACTCGGTCCACGCGCCGTTGAAGTCGTAGGCGATGCCTAGCGAATGTCCGGACGACATCGCAGGGCCGGCTGTTGGGGGTAGCTGGCACCACCACCGGCACCACGAGGACCTCGGAGTACCTTCCCCAGCAGGGACGTCCAACTGAAGGCCAGACCGTGCTGGGTCTTCTTGTGCCTGGCCATCCACGTGGCCTCGTTAGGCGGGTTGGAAGCCCACCTCAGGTCACGGCGGCCCAGCTACAGCTGTGATGAATCGTCCGCCCCCGAAGCCCAGCACCGGCCGACCGTGCCCATTCCGCGCGTGAAGGCGACCTTAGATGCAATCACGTTGTCGAGCAGTCGCACACGCTCGTCGCAGTGCAGCTGGGAACCGTCCGGTCTGACCATCGAGAACCCGGCGGCCTTGCAGGCGGTCGCGATCGCGACCCGAGCTCCTTGCGGATCTCGCTGCGGAGCTCCGCTTCCTTCTCCCGACCGATCAGCCCGAGCCCTCGAGCGACGGCGTCGACGAACACAGCGGTCGCGAGACCGATCGTAAGGGGGTCTTGCAACCAGGCCGAGTGCACCCAGGCGAAGTGCTCGCTAGTCACTCGTCGTCGACGAACTTTGCGAGGCCGGTGATGAAAGCCAGTGTCGCCAAGACGATGAGCCAGACGACTCCAACCCAGGGAGGAGGCGAACACGATGGGTGTGAACGTCAGGCCCTGGAGCGGGACACAACCCTTATCGCATCAGCAGCTTGACCCATCGACGGACATAGGTCGCTCGTCGCGGCAAGTGCTGGTGCCGGCGACTCGTCGTGAACTGAGCCCACACAAGCTGACGCAACCCGAGCCGCCAGATCCCGGGGGAATACGGGGGGAAGTTGTGCGAAGGGAAGGTCGAATCGTCTTGTCGGCCTGTACCTACACATGAGCTGCGCCGCACGTTGATTGGCTGGCCGATCGAATAAGTGCAGGTCAGGCCGGGGTTCGCGTTGAAACCGGTCGGTCTCTTCTCGGTGCCCCAGGCAAGAGTCGAACTTGCGACCTTTCGCTTAGGAGGCGGCTGCTC
>CAZDAO010000868.1:0-1661 GCA_964503015.1 uncultured Nocardioides sp.
TGATCACGCCGTTGACGACGCCACCGAGCGGGGAGAGCAGAAAGCTGAAGATCAGAGCGCTGCCGACGATGGGCGCGATGTAGGGAACGAACAGCAGAGAGCGGTACATCACTCGCCCGCGGAAAGGTTTCGCGAGCATCGCTGCGAAGAACAGCCCCAGGCCCATGGTGCAGGGAACGACCACGATCACGTAGAGGGCCGTGTTGCCCGCGGCTCGCAGGAACTGTGTATCGCTGAGCAGGTGGGCAAAGTTGCTGACACCGACGAACCCTCCCGCCGCGCCCGTGGCCGGGTTCCAGTTGGTGAAGCTGAACGCGACAGTCTGCACGAGCGGGTAGAGGTAGAAGATTGTCAGGAGGACTGTGGTCGGGGCGATGAGGGCGTAGCCGACGCGTCCCTCCTTGCGCTCGATCGCGCTGGTCCCAGCACGACGCCTGGATGCCGGGGGCGCACCTCCGCTACGGCTCTCGGAGACATCCCGTCGGTTCGGGAGTGTGAGTCGCATCGTTCCTCCTGGCTGCCGTCGCCCTCCGATCGGGACGTTGCCCCCACGGTATGAGACCCGAAGCCATTTGTATAGATAGTTTTTAATCTAACTTGCGATCGCCCCACGGGCCGAGGGGCTTGGAATCGTCGCCACCGCCGCAACGACGAGACCTGCGCCTGTCTGGCCGACTCGAAAGCCATCTGCGACTGGAAGGGCATCTCTGAAGGCCGCATCGGTTGCGGCCGGAGCCCCCGTTGCTGCATCGCAGGAGTCACCTTGGACGGGCGTTAAGGCTTACACCGACATCCGTGCGCCGGCGGGCACGCAGGCGCCGGAACTGATCGAGATGTGCACCGGGCAGCTACCGACGGGGAGAGGGTCGTGCCGGCAATTCATGTTCGTTCGGATCATTCGACCGCGGTTGTCAGTCCCAACCACTGCGTCGGTCCACTCGTGGGCACAAGTAGCTCGGCGGTCAGTGGTCGCGATCCAGACACGCTCGACGCTTCGATCCCGTGATCGCTCCGCGCCGTCCGATGCGGTCTGCTCTTATTGGTGGTTTCGACGGCGCCTTCGGTCGCTAGGACAGCGTCGGCCCGATAGCAGACGATTGTGGTGCGTGTTGGGTCCGGAGCTGCCGGTTTCTTGCTGAGAGCGCCCAAGATCACTGGCCTGCCTGGAGTCCGTGATCGTATCCCGCTACTCCGGACCCAAGACCCGAACGGAAGCGGAACGTGTTGCCGTGTCGATCAGACTTGCGGACGAAGGGCATGACGGGCACGGCGTGGCCAGCGCGCTCCACCTGTCGCCGCCATTTCCACCAGCCTGCGCAGGTTCCCACCCAGGCTCAGGTGTTATCGATCGGCATTGCGCACGACCACCAATAGGCCTGCTCCCGTCGGAGCAACCGCCTCGGTAACGCCCTGTTCCGCGGCGACGAGGTCGCGAAAGGCGGCGACTTGGTCCGCGTGCGACAGTACGTTGTCGACCGCAAGGAGACCGCCTGGCCTCAAGACTCGCAGAAGGTCCGCCCAGTACCGAGCGTAGGCGGGTCGTTCGGCATCGAGGAAGATCAGGTCCCACGAAGCGTCAGAGGAGACCCTTAGCGTCTGAGCGGCATCTTGGACACGCAGTTCAACAACCGAAAGCAATCCCGCGCGCGCGAGATTGTCTT
>CAZDAO010000869.1:0-1660 GCA_964503015.1 uncultured Nocardioides sp.
GTGCGCGCGCCGGACGGCGCGGATGACCTGGAGCGCGTCGCGCTCGGTGCCGAAGGTCGTCATGGCGATGTAGGTCGAGACCTGGGCCAGGCGGCCCCACATGTCGCCGCGGTAGCCGGAGTGGTCGGCCACGCCCTGCATCGCGGCCGGGTGCAGGGACTGCAGCATGATCGCGCGGATCCCGCCGACGAACATCGACGCGTCGCCGTGGACCCGGCAGATGGGGGAGCCCGGCTCGAACCACCGCGGGCCGATGGTGCCGTGCACGCGCCGGCGCTGCCGCGGCCCGTCCGGGCCGGCCACCTTGCGGAACAGCTCGGAGCCGATGCGGTCGCGGATGCTCACGCTGCCGAGCGTAGCCACGTCCCGGTCACGCTCTGCCCGATCGTGGAAGATCCGTGCCACCTGGTGACGCGGACCTTCCACGGTCTGTCGTCAGGTGCCCCACAGCTCTTCGAGCAGGGGCAGGATCCGGGGATCGCGGTGGACGCCGTGCCCGGCGCCGGGCAGCTCGACCGTCTCGGCGCCGAGCGCGGCGAGCGCCTCGGCCGTCTCGTCGTACAGCGGACTCCAGCCGCCGGTCACGACCAGGGTCGGCACCGGCAGCCCGTCGTCCGCGACGACACCGGTGCCCCACGGCGGCCGCAGCCGCCGCAGCCGCGCGACCTCCCGCTCGAGCACGTCGTCGGGCAGGTCGAGGGGTGCCGACCCCATGGCGGCGGCGAACAGGTCGGAGAACTCGCGGGCCGAGATGGCCGGGTCACCGGCCACGGCGTAGACCGGTTCCATCGCGACGATGTGCTCCTCGACCGCGGGCCGGCCGCGGGCGAGGTCGAAGCACGCCGGCTCGCAGAGCGCGAGCGAGGCCACCAGGTCCGGACGCTGCTGGGCAGCGAGGACGCCCGCGCACGCGCCGTACGACGACGCCACGACGTGCCCGCTCCGTCGCGCCTCCAGCACCTCCACTATGCGCGCCGCGTCGCGGGCCGGGTCGTCGCCCTCCGGCACCCGGTCGAGGAAGTGCCACTCCGGCCGCGGGTCTCCGCCGTGGAGCGGCCAGCCCTCCGCGCCGGCCCGCCCGGCCCCGTGCAGGAAGACGACCGGTCGTGGTCCCTCGGGTTCGCGCGCCACGGAAGCACCCTAGGCGCCGATCGACGGACCGAACGACCTCCCGCGGCGTGCCGCGCCGCCTGAGCACCGGCGTGCGCGGTCGTTCGGTCCGCTGGCCGGTTGAGTGCCGGGTGCCCTGGACGCGACGCGTCCAGCGGACCGAGCGGGCGCTGGCGGCCGTGGCGCCGGGACTCCTGCGGGACTAGGCCTCGGCGGGCAGGTCGCCGGCGTCGATGATGCGGTAGGCGTAGCCCTGCTCGGCGAGGAACCGCTGGCGGTTCTGCGCGAAGTCGGCGTCGACGGTGTCGCGGGAGACGATCGTGTAGAAGTGCGCGCTGCGACCCTCGGTCTTGGGTCGCAGCAGCCGGCCGAGGCGCTGCGCCTCCTCCTGGCGCGAGCCGAACGAGCCGCTGACCTGGATCGCCACCTCGGCCGAGGGCAGGTCGATGGAGAAGTTGGCGACCTTGCTCACCACGAGCAGCCCCACCTCGCCGGAGCGGAAGGCGTTGAAGAGCCGCTGCCGCTCCTTGACCGTCGTCTCGCCCTTGAT
>CAZDAO010000870.1:0-1656 GCA_964503015.1 uncultured Nocardioides sp.
GGACACGCGCCGGAGCGAAGCGGAGGCGCCAGATGAGCACAGCGTGGGGTACGCCGACGGGGCGGGCGGTCGTGGCGGCCGCGACGCTGGGGTCGGGGCTGACCCTGCTGGACGGGACCGTGGTCAACGTCGCGCTGCGCACCATGGGCACCGACCTCGACGCCTCGCTGTCGCAGCTGCAGTGGATCACCAACGGCTACTTCCTGTCGCTGGCCTCGCTGATCCTGCTCGGGGGAGCGCTGGGCGACCGGCTCGGCCGACGACGGGTGTTCGTCATCGGCACGGTCTGGTTCGCGCTCGCCTCGCTGGCGTGCGGCCTCGCGCCGAACGCCGAGGTGCTGATCGTGGCGCGGGTGCTGCAGGGCGTCGGCGGTGCACTGCTGACGCCCGGCAGCCTGGCGATGATCCAGGGCGCCTTCCGCGCCGAGGACCGCAGCCGCGCGATCGGCGCGTGGTCGGGGCTCGGCGGCATCGCGGCGGCCCTCGGCCCGCTGGTCGGGGGGCTGCTGATCGACCACGCCTCGTGGCGCTGGATCTTCCTGATCAACCTCCCCCTGGCCGCGCTCACCGTCTGGCTGGCCCAGCGCTGGGTGCCGGAGACCCGCGACCCCCGCGCGCACGGGCGCTTCGACCTCGCGGGCGCCGCACTCGCGTCCCTCGCGCTGGCGGGCACGACGTGGGCGCTGACCGACGCCGGTGGGCCGGCGACGTGGTGGGCGGCGGGCCTGGGCCTGGCGGCCGCCGTCGCCTTCGTCGCGGTGGAGCGACGGGTGGCCGAGCCGATGGTGCAGCTCGGGCTGTTCGCCGACCGCACCTTCAGCGCGGCCAACGCGATGACGCTCCTGGTCTACGCCGCCCTGGGGGCGATCCTGTTCTTCCTGGTCCTCCAGCTGCAGACCGTCGGCGGCTACGGCGCCCTCGAGGCCGGGCTCGCGACCCTCCCGATCACCGCCTGCATGCTGTTGCTCGCCGCCCGCGGCGGCGCCCTCGGGCAACGCATCGGCCCGCGCATCCCGATGACGTTCGGTCCCGCGGTGATGGCGGCCGGCACGTTGTGGCTGCTGGCCGTCGGTCCCGGCGTGACGTGGTGGCGCGACGTGCTGCCGGGCCTCACCGTCTTCGGCCTGGGCCTCGCGCTGATGGTCGCGCCGCTCACCGCGACCGTGCTCGCCGCCGCCCCCGACGAGGTCGCCGGCACCGCGAGCGGGATCAACAACGCGGTGGCGCGCGCCGGCTCCCTGCTGGCCGTCGCCGCCCTGCCGATGGCGGTTGGCCTGTCCGGCGACGACTACCGTGACCCGGTGCTCTTCGACGCGGCGTACGCCACCGCGATGATCGCCTGCGCGGTGCTGCTCCTCGTCGGCGGGCTGATCTCCTGGATCACGATCCCGCACCGGCTCCAGCCGGCCCAGACATCCCGGACCTAGGGTCTCCCCATGCGGGTACGACGACGGGGGACGGTCGCGGCGACCGCTGCGCTCGCCGTGCTGCTGGCCGCGTGCAGCGAGCCGGCGGCGACGGACCCCGACCCCACGCCCGCCTCCGGGTCGAGCACGACCAGCACCCCGTCGGCCGACCCCAGCACCCCGGTCGCCGACCCCGAGCACGCCGTCGACCCGCCCGGGAAGCGCAAGGGCCGGCTCTGGAGCGCCGACA
>CAZDAO010000871.1:0-1652 GCA_964503015.1 uncultured Nocardioides sp.
TCGCACGACCCGGACCCGCGCCTGCCCGCGGCCAGCACCCCACCGCCGTACGGCGCCGTGGCCGAAGGCGTCATCCATCTCGAGGTCCCCTGCGGCGTGCTCGACCGCGCTGCCCTCGACGGCCTGCCGGAGCGGCTGGTCGTCACGCCGTGGAAGTCCCTCATCGCCCACTGACTCCGACACCAGGTAGGCAGTTCGCGGCCGCCTGCGCATCGCCCACCCTCGACATCGGCCAGGCACCGGCGAACTGCCTACTGTGGTGCCTCGTAGCACCGCTGGTTGAGGAGCGACGAAGTCGCGTCACGAAACCCCTGAGCCCTGGTCGTCGTCCCGGCGCGCACTTCCGAGCCACACCCCGGTCGCCACAGCACCGGTCATCGCCAGCATCACGCCACCCAGCGCCACCACGCCGCCGGCGATCAGGTCGAGTGGCAGTCCCCCCTCCGGAGGATCCATCTCCGGCAGCGGCATCCCGTTGGTCAACCCGTCCACCCTTACGCCGGTCGGCTCCGGGGCGTCGCGGAACACGATCGCCGGGCCGACGACGACCAGCACCGCACCGCCCGCGAGCAGCAGCGCGATGGTCCGCTTCAACCGGTCGTCCATGTGTCCCCCTGTGGTCGAGCGCCGACGCTAACGGTCCACCGCCACTCCGTCCCGGAAATCAGTGACGAGCCCCGACGCACGTCGGTCCAGACTGGCCCCGTGACCAGACCACAACCCGAGGCCGCCGCCCGCTCCCTCGTCGCCCTCGCCGACGAGGCCCTCGACCAGGTCGGTGGTCGCCTGTGGTCCGGCTTCCGTCAAGCCGCGTCACTCCCGGACTGAGCCGTCCCGGAAGGTGGCGGCACGTCGCACTGTTCGTGGCCGCCGACATGTCGTCTGCCGCCACCTTCGGATGGACGTCAGCGATCCGAACGCCGCAGCAGGTGCAGCACCGTCTGGTAGTGCTCGGTGACCCGACCACCGAGGTCGCGGGCCGCGCGCTCGATCTGCGCGACCTCGGGAGACGTCCAGTCACCGAAGGTCCGGAACAAGCGGCCCACCTGCTCGGTGTCCAGATCGATCGACCAGCGCCAGTGCTCGCTGCGCTCGTGCTCGAACCATCCGCCGGCCGTCAGCTCGGCGACGGTCGGCCGCGCCTCGCGCCGCCCGCCGTCGGAGGGCTGACCGCGCTCCGCGACGATCGCCGCCACCCGGGCGCGGAACTCCGTCTCGACGCTGTCGTCCCCGAACACCGTCCGCCAGACCGCGAGGTGCCCACCCGGCCGCAAGGCTCGGTGCAGCTTCGGCAGGCCCACCGACAGGTCGACCCAGTGCATCGCCGTCGCCGAGGCCACGGCGTCGAAGTCCGCCCGGTCGAGTGGGGCCTCCTCCAGGCTGGACACGACGACCTCGGCAGCCGGCGCGACCTCGCCGAGGATCGCCGCGAGCCGAGCGCCGGGCTCGAGGGCGACGACCTCGCTGCCGCGCTCGAGCATCGGCAGCGTGGCGAGCGCAGCGCCGGCGCCGACGTCCAGCACCCGGAGGCCGGGTCCGATGACGCCTGCCTCCTCGAGGGTGTCGAACACGACGTCGGGGTACGGCGGCCGCGCGCCGGCGTACTCGGTCGCGATCTCCTCGAAGTGGGATCCGGGCACGCGTCGACCCTA
>CAZDAO010000872.1:0-1649 GCA_964503015.1 uncultured Nocardioides sp.
CGGTCAGCTGACCGTGGGAAGTGCCCATTCAGCGACATACCGTGATGAACCGTCGCCGCCGGCGAGCCTCCCCTTTGTCACCCTCAGGGGTGTCCTGAGAGGATGGGGGCCTCGGACTCGGCCGGAGAGGAGCCTGTGGCAATGAACGACGGGGCCCCGGCGACCACCTCCGGGGAGTCCTCGACCTCCGCCCTGCTCGCGCGTGCCCAGCAGGTCGCCGACCAACTGGTCGGCGAGGCCCGTCTCGAGGCGGAGCGACTCACCTCCGACCTCGCCGGCCTCCGCGAGGAGGCCCGGCAGCTGAAGGTCGAGGCGGAGCGCGACCGCGCCGAGGCAGGACGGGCGCGCAAGCAGGCCGAGCAGGTGCTGGCCGGCGCGTCCGAGGAGGCCGCGACGATCGTGCTCGACGCCAACGAGCAGGCGTCGCTGCTGATGGGCTCGGCGTCGAGCGCGCGCGACGAGCAGGTCGAGGCCGCCCGGATCGAGGGCGAGAAGCTCCGCGCGCAGGCTCACGACGACGCCGTCGCGCTCCGTGCCGAGGCGCAGGAGCTCCGCGACACCGCAGCGCTCGAGAGGGCCGAGCTCCTCGAGGGTGCGCGGTCCGAGGCCGAGTCGACGACCGCCCTCGCGCAGGAGACCGCCGCCCGGCTGGTCGACGAGGCCCGCACCGCCGGACAGCAGCACCTCGCCTCCGCCACGGCCGAGGCCGAGTCGCTGCGCGCCACGGCGTCGGTCGACGCCGCCCGGATGCGCGACGAGGCCGCGCTGCACGTCGAGGAGCTGCGGCGTACGACCGGTGCCGAGGTCGACCGCATGCGCCAGGTCGCGGAGGAGACCCTCGCCGCCGCCCGGGCGGAGAGCGAGGAGAAGCTCCGCCACGCGGCCGAGCAGACCGAGTGGGCCACCCGCACCGTGGAGTCGGTCCTGGCGGGTGCCGCCACCGAGGCCGACTCGATCCGCAAGGCGGCCCACGCCGACGCCGGTGAGCACGCCCGGCTCGTACGCCAGCGGGTGCAGGGCGTCATCGCAGCCGTCGACGCCCGGGTGGCGCTGGAGCTCGCCGAGGCCAAGCAGCGTGCCGACGAGGTCGCGCAGGACGCCTTCCACGCGGCGGACGAGCGCAAGGCGGAGGCCAGGGCCGTCCTGGAGCAGGCCGAGGCCGAGGCGCTCCGGATCATCGCCGACGCGACCGACGAGTCCGAGCGGGCGGTCGAGCGGCTCGAGCGTCGCCGTGCGGAGGCCGAGACGGGCGCCGCCAGCCTGCGGGCCCTCGTCGCCGAGGAGGTCACGCGCGCCCGCGCCGAGGCCGCCGAGGAGCGGCGTCGCGCGAAGGAGGAGTCGGTCGCCCATGTCGCCGAGGGACGTGCCGAGGCCGACCGGCTCCGCGAGAGCGCCCGCCTCGCGCTGGAGCGCGCCCGCACTGAGATCGCCCAGCTGCAGGTCAAGCGCGACCGGATCGTGGCCGAGCTCGGCCAGTGGTCCGGCGTGATCGAGGCACTGTCCGTCCCGGAGACCGACGCTCCGCAGGTCGACCCACCGCGCGCCGCGCAGCCCGAGCCCCACCCCTTCGCCCCCGAGTTCCAGTCCGACCAGGAGACCCCCGATGCCTGAAGAGTTGTTCACCAGCGTGCGCCGCGGCTACGACCCGG
>CAZDAO010000873.1:0-1645 GCA_964503015.1 uncultured Nocardioides sp.
GCGGCCGACGAGGTCCTCGATGTCGACACCGCGGTAGCGCAGCGCCGACCCCTCCTTGTCCGGCTCGGCGATCTGCGTCTCGAACGCGACGACACCTTCGAGGCCGTGGTGGATCTCGGTCATGGGCCACTCCTTCGTGGACGGGGTGTCCCGGAGGACTGCACGGGACGGCTCATTGTGCACCGTGCGCCGCGCGCCGGTGTCTCGCGCCCCGACTAGGGTCGTGGACATGGACCTCTCGACGCTCCGCGCGGAGTACGCCCGTGGCGGCCTCGACGTGCCGGACCTGGCCGCCGACCCCTTCGCCATGTTCGAGAAGTGGCTCGGGGACGCGATCGCCGCGGGCCTGCACGAGCCCAACGCGATGGTGGTCGCGACGGCCACCGCCGACGGGCGCCCGTCGAGCCGGATGGTCCTGCTGAAGGGGTTCGACGCCGACGGCTTCGTCTTCTTCACCAACCAGGCCTCGCGCAAGGGTGAGGAGCTCGCGGCCAACCCGCGGTGCGCGCTGCTCTTCCCCTGGCACCCGCTCGAGCGGCAGGTCCGCGTCGACGGAGTGGCCGAGGTCCTCGACGAGGCCCGCGTGGAGGCGTACTTCAGCTCCCGGCCCCGCGGCGCGCGGCTCGGGGCCTGGGCCTCGCACCAGTCGCGGCCGGTGTCCTCGCGTGCCGAGCTCGCGGCGGCGTACGCCAGGGTGCAGGAGCAGTTCGGCGACGAGGAGTCCGGGCAGGAGGTGCCGGTCCCGCCCGAGTGGGGCGGCTACCGGGTCGTGCCCGAGGCGGTGGAGTTCTGGCAGGGGCGACCCGGCCGGATGCACGACCGGCTGGTCTACCACCGCGACAGCGACGGTGAGGGCTGGCGCGTCGGCCGGCTGGCGCCCTAGTCGTCAGGCCGGGAGGATCCGCAATCCAGTTGTGAGTGAGTGCTCACTCACTTAGTCTGGAGCGCGTGCCACCTCGCGCCAAGCCGCTCTCGCCCGATGACCGCCGGGCCGCCCTCGTCGACGCCACCGTCCCGCTGCTCCTCGAGCACGGGCGCTCGGTGACGACCCGACAGATCGCCGACGCCGCCGGCATCGCGGAGGGGACGATCTTCCGGGTCTTCGACTCCAAGGACGACCTCGTCACGGCCGCGCTCGAGCACGCCCTCGACCTCGACCCGTTCATCGCCCGGCTCGAGCAGGTCGAGCCCGACCAGGAGCTCGGCCCGATGCTGCTCGAGGTCGTCGAGCTCTTCCAGCAGCGCTTCGCCCGGGTGTTCCAGCTGATGACCCGGATGGGCATGGTCGGCCCACCGAAGGCCCACCGCCACATGGAGGCCGAGCGCGAGCGTGTGGCCACGATCCTGGTGGCGCTCGCCGAGCGGCACCGCGACTCCCTGCGGGTGCCACCGGGCCAGCTCATGCACATGGTCCGGCTGCTGACCTTCTCCGGCACCCACCCCCACATCTCCGACGGCAAGCCGCTGAGCGCGGAGGAGATCGTCGACACCGTCCTCAACGGCGTACTGAAGACAAAGGACTCCTGAATGCTGCTGCGACTCGTCCGCACCTACCTCGCGCCGTACGCCGCCCCGCTCGCCGCCGTGGTGGCGCTGCAGTTCGTCGGCACCATGGCGGCGCTCTACCTGCCCAGCCTCAACGCCG
>CAZDAO010000874.1:0-1637 GCA_964503015.1 uncultured Nocardioides sp.
AAGCGGTCCGCCACCGGAACTCCCCGAGCACGAGGGCGACGGAGATGAACGCAGCGCCCAGGATGCCGCCGGTGATGTTGGGCATGATGATCCGGACGATCACGGTGAGCCAGCCGGCCCCCAGCGACCGGGCCGCCTCGGCGAGGGTGGCGGCGTCGATCGCCGAGAGCGAGGCGTCGATCGCGCGGTAGGAGTAGGGCAGGACCAGCACGACGTAGGCGAAGGTCAGCACCAGCGCACTGTCGCCGAGCAGGTAGGTCACCCACGAGTAGACGTTGCTGATGCCCACCACGATCACCAGTGCGGGGATGGTCAGCGGCAGCAGGCACAGGAACTCGATGAGTCGCGTCGCCCGCGGCACGCGCAGCCGCACCCACACCATCGTCGGCACCAGCAGCGCCACCATCAGCACGACGGTGAACAGCGCGAGCAGCAGCGAGGCGATGATCGAGGAGCGCAGGTCCTCGTCGGTGACCATGAGCTGCCAGTTGTCCCAGGTGCGTCCCGGCGCGCTGCCTCGCACCTGGGTCGAGAAGTCGAACATCGCCAGCAGTGGCACGAAGAAGTAGGCGGCGAACACCATGAGCAGGACGGCTCGCAGGATCCGGAAGGACCGGCCGGGCGTCATCGCATCCACCTCGACGTCCGCCGGAGCAGGACGTTGTAGCCGACCATCACCACGGTCACCACGACGATCATCTCCAGCGCGAGCGCGAAGCCGACGTTGGCCTGCCCGAGGAGGACCTCGCTGGTGATGGCCTGACGGATGAGCAGCGGGACGATCGGCTGCCCCTGGCTCACCAGGATCGCGGCGGTTGCATAGGCCGCGAACGCGTTGGCGAAGAGCAGCAGGGTCGCGCCGAGGAACGCCGGCGTCAGCAGCGGGAGGGCGACGTGGCGCCAGTAGTCCCACGTGCTCGCCCCGAGGTTGACCGCCGCCTCGCGCCACTGGGGGCGCAGGCCCTCGAAGGCGGGCGCGAAGACGATCACCATCAGCGGGATCTGGAAGTAGCAGTAGACGACCACGAGCCCTGGCAGGTCGAAGAGCCAGCCGGAGCCGTAGAGGTTCGCGCCGGTGAGCTCCATCCACGCCTTGGTCACGATGCCGACCTGCCCGATCGTGGCGATCCACGCGAAGGCCAGCACCACGCCGCCGAACTGCGCGAGCACGCCGCTGATCGCGAGGGTCGCCCGGCGCAGCAGGCTCTGCGGCGGCATCGAGACGATGAGGTACGCCAGCACCGCGCCGAGCAGCGCACCGATCAGCGCCGTCGAGGCGGACAGGATGAGCGACCCCTGGAGGGCGGTCAGCGCCGCCTCGCTGGTCAGGGCGTCGAGGTTGCCCAGTGTCGGGCGCCCGTCCTCGTCCTGGAACGCCCCGACCACCACGGTGAGGGTCGGGACGACCAGGAAGACCAGGACGTAGAGCAGGAACGGCAGGAGCGGGAGGGCCGGGCCGACGGCGAACCGCCGGCCCGTGCCCGTCTGCTTGACCGTGCCCGTGGTCGTCGCGCTCAGCGGATGGCCTTCGACCAGTTCGCGGCGAGATACTCCCCGGCCTTGGTGGTCTGGTCGTCGGTCGGGATCACCGGGTCGCCGGTCACCTCGGGAAGTGCTCCCCAGAGGTCCTCGTCGAT
>CAZDAO010000875.1:0-1623 GCA_964503015.1 uncultured Nocardioides sp.
CGCGGCCGCGCTCTCGGCGGCCTACGCCGGCAAGATCCTGGTGATCCTGTGGCGACCGCTTCGCGAGCGGGAGCACGCCGAGGTCGAGTCGCATCTCGACGAGGAGGAGCGGGGCACCCGCCACGTCGGCATGCTGGAGCAGGCGCCGCTGGTCGCACTCGCGCTCGGCGCAGTGGTCCTCGGAGTACTTGCGCTGCCGCGGTTCGGCGACACGGTCGCGCGCGCTCTCGGCGAGGAGCCGCTCCACCCGACATGGGCGGAGATGGCCGCGTCGGTCGTGATCGCACTGGGGGTGCTCGCGCTCGTGTGGTGGCGTCCCGTGCCGGAACCGGGCTGGGCCCTGGCCTGGCTGGGTCTCGAGCGCGCAACACAGGCCCTCGTCGTACGCCCGACCCTCGCGCTGGGAGAGGCCCTGGCGCGCTTCGACGACCGCGTCCTGGACCGGGGCGTGGCCGGGTCCGCCGCGGCCGCGCTCGGTCTGGCGCGTCGGGCAGCGACCTTCGACGACCGGGTGCTGGACGGTGCGGTCGAGACAACGTCCCGGGCGTCGCTGTGGACCGCGGCTCGCGCGGCACGGGACGACGACCGGTGGTTCGATGGGGCGGTCGAGGGGCTCGCTGCGCAGCTGCGCCGCCTCGGCCGGCTCGCACGTCGTCCGCAGACCGGCCAGCTGCACCAGTACTACATCCAGGCCGTCGCGGTGCTCGCGATCGGCGTCCTGCTCCTTGTCACGGTGAGGTGAACGTGCTCAGTCTGATCGTCTTCCTGCCCCTGTCTGCCGCTCTGGCCCTGCTCGCACTTCCGCGGCTCGGCGACGCGGCCGCACGGTGGACCTGGGTCGCGGTCGCAGCGGCCGACCTCGCCCTCGTGGTCGCGGCGTGGCTGCGCTACGAGACGCCGGCGGCGGGCGGACTGGCGTTTGAGGAGCAGGCCGAGTGGATCCCCGGC
The DNA here is from genome assembly GCA_964503015.1 of uncultured Nocardioides sp. Classification (GTDB taxonomy): domain Bacteria; phylum Actinomycetota; class Actinomycetes; order Propionibacteriales; family Nocardioidaceae; genus Nocardioides. Next base: position 949 of record CAZDAO010000875.1, read on the forward strand.
GTGAACAGCAGCTACCACCTCGGCGTCGATGGGTTGTCCCTGCCGCTGATCGCGATGACTGCGGTGATCTTCCTCGCCTGCGCGATCTTCGCGCTGCGCGAGACCGACCGCCCGCGACTGCAGGCGGCGCTGTTCCTCTTCCTGCAGAGCGTCAGCATGGGCCTGTTCGTCGCCGCCGACCTGATCCTCTTCTTCGTCTTCTTCGACCTCTCGATCGTCGGCATGTACTTCGTGATCGCCGGCTGGGGCCACGGCAACGCCGCCCGGTCGGCGATGAAGTTCTTCCTCTACACGTTTCTGGGCTCCCTGGCCCTGCTCGTCGGGTTCATCGGCCTCTACATCGCCGCCGACCCGCACACCTTCGACATGGTCGAGCTGGCCGAGCAGACCCCGCTCGCCGGGTCGTCGCTGGCCGGTGGGCTGGTGCTGGCCGCGATCCTGATCGGCCTGGCGGTGAAGACCCCGACCGTGCCGTTCCACACCTGGCTGCCGCCTGCCCACACGGACGCGCCGGCGATCGGCTCAGCGGTCCTGGCGGGCGTGCTGCTGAAGATGGGCACCTACGGGTTCGTGCGGATCGCGATGCCTATGCTGCCCGAGGCGTGGCGGGACTGGGCGTGGGTGATCATCGTCGTCGGCATCGTTTCTGTCGTGTACGGCGCCTTGGTGGCCCTG
>CAZDAO010000876.1:0-1622 GCA_964503015.1 uncultured Nocardioides sp.
CGGACGGTCGGGTCGGCCTCGAGCGCCTCGTCGGGGACCGCGCAACCGCCCCGGCCCACGACGGGGCCGTCGACCTCGTCGCGCACCGACCAGTAGGCCAGGCCGTCGCGGTCGAAGCGCCGGGCGCTGGCCGCGACCATCGTCGCCCCGGCAGCCGGGTCCGTGACGAGGCCCGAGGGGAAGTGTCGCCACGACGCAGGGTCGGCGTGGATCGCGAACAGGTCCGCCGCGTCGCCGTCGACGGGCTCGTCGAGCCACAGTCGCGCGGTGCGCAGGTGACGGGGGTCGCTCATCCTTCGCGGCCGCGGTCGATCTCGGTCTTGCGCGCCAGCCGGTGCGCGCGCCGGATCTCGGCCTCGCGCTGACGACGTACGTCACCGGGCGTCTCGGTCTCCAGCGGCGGCACCGGACGCGGCTTCCCGTCCTCGTCGATGGCCACGAAGACGAAGTAGGCGCTCGCGACGTGGACCGGCTCGTCGCTGGCGTTGCCCCACGGCTGCGCCTCGACGCGCACACCGATCTCCATCGAGGAGGTGCCGGCCCAGTTGACCTGGGCGTAGGTCTTGATGATGTCACCGACGTGGACCGGCGCCAGGAAGGTCATCTCGTCCATCGCGGCGGTCACCGCGGGCCCGCCGCTGTGTCGGTGCGCCACGGCACCGGCGGTCGAGTCGGCGAGCTTCATGATCTCGCCGCCGTGCACGTTGCCGAGCAGGTTGGCCTCACTCGAGTGGGCCATGATGCCGAGGCTCACGCGGCTGTACGACGTGGGTCGCGCTGCGCTCTCCGTCATGCCCGGCACGGTAGCGTCACCTCTCATGGCTGATCGTCCGCAGGGCTCCGGGAGGCCCGAGAAGGGAACACCGGAGTACGACTGGCTCTACGGCAGCCAGTCGCCGTCCGCGTCGAGCGACGCCACCCGTCAGGTCCCGGCGCAGGGCGCCGGCCGGCCCGACGAGACGCGCGTCATGCCGGTGACCCGACGCGAAGGACAGGGCTCCGGCGGTTCGGGAGGGCAGTCGCCCCGCGGCACGCGTACGCCGTCGACGGCCCCGCCGCCGCGCCCGAGGAAGCGCCGCTGGCGCCCGCGCCTGCGCCTGGGGCTGATCCCGCTGGTGCTCCTGCTCGTCGTGGTCTACCTCGCCGGCGTGCCGCTGTGGTTCTGGACGAAGATCGACAAGGTCGACGCAACGCCCGACGGCAACCGTCCCGGCGACCAGCCCGGCACCAACTACCTGATCGTGGGCTCCGACAAGGCCGACGACCTTACCGACGAGCAGCGCGAGGTGCTCGACACCCCCGAGCGGGGTGGCACCAACACCGACACGATCATCGTGTTGCACACCGGCTCGGGCGGGCGCACGATGATGTCGATCCCACGCGACACCCTCGTCGAGGTGCCCGACGGCGGGACCCAGATGATCAACGCCGCCTTCGCCAGCGGCGGGGCCCCGCTCCTGGTCCGAAGGGTGGAGGCGCTGACCGGCATCCACATCGACCACTACGTCGAGCTCGGCTTCGGCAGCGTCATCAACACCGTCGACGCCTTCGGCGGCATCGAGATCTGCCCGAAGCAGGACATGAGGGACCCGCGGGCACGCCTGGACATCGAGAAGGGCTGC
>CAZDAO010000877.1:0-1620 GCA_964503015.1 uncultured Nocardioides sp.
CGCGCGGCGGTGCACGCGCCCACGTCCGCCTGCGCCTCGGGCAACGAGGACATCGCGATGGCCCTCGACCAGATCCGCCTCGGCCGCGCCGACATCGTGATCGCCGGCGGCACCGAGGCGGCGATCCACCCGCTGCCGATGGCCGCGTTCGCCAACATGATGGCGCTCTCCAAGACCGGGAGCGAGGAGGGCGGCGATCCCACCCGAGTCTCCCGCCCGTGGGACTCCGCCCGCGACGGCTTCGTCCTCGGCGAGGGCGGCTCCGTGCTGATCCTCGAGTCCGAGGAGCACGCCCGCGCTCGCGGCGCCAAGGTGTACGCCGAGGTGCGCGGGGCCGGCATCAGCAACGACGCCCACGACATCGCCCAGCCCGACCCTGAGGGCCGTGGCGGCACCCGCGCCATCCAGATGGCCCTCCGCGAGGGAGACGTCGATCCCGCCACGGTGGTCCACGTCAACGCCCACGCCACCTCGACGCCCAAGGGCGACATCGCCGAGGGACTCATGCTGCACGCGGTCCTGGGCGAGCACGTCGACCGTCGCGTGGTGACCAGCACCAAGTCGATGACCGGCCACCTGCTCGGCGGCGCCGGCGCCCTGGAGGCCGTGGCCACGGTGATGGCGCTGCACGACCGGGTGAGCCCGCCGACGATCAACCTGGACGACAAGGACCCCGAGGTCGACCTCGACATCCCGACGTCGAAGCGCGACCTCCCCGAGGGCGACATCGTGGCCCTCAACAACTCCTTCGGCTTCGGCGGCGCCAACGTCGCGGTGGCCTTCGGCAGCGTCTGATCCACGTCCGTCCCGCACCCGGCCCTCGGACACCCACCGGAAGGACCCACCCACCGTGACTGCCACCGCCGCCAAGCCCGCCAAGCTCCCGCGCGAGGAGGACCCCCGCAACCCGGTGCACCGCCTCACGGCGCTGCTCGACGAGGGCACCCTGGAGCTCATCACCCCTGATGACGACTCGGGCATGCTCGCGGCGGTGGGCCGCGTCGACGGCACCCAGGTGGTCGCCTTCTGCAGCGACGCCACCGTGATGGGCGGCGCCATGGGTGACCTGGGCTGCCGCGTCGTCGTCGACGCCTACCACCGCGCGTTGACCGACGGGGTGCCGATCATCGGGCTGTGGCACTCCGGCGGCGCCCGCCTGGCCGAGGGCGTCCTCTCCCTCCACGCCGTGGGCCGCATCTTCCAGGTGATGACCCAGGCCTCCGGGGCGATCCCCCAGATCTCGGTCGTGCTCGGGCCGGCCGCCGGCGGCGCCGCCTACGGCCCGGCCCTCACCGACGTCGTGATCCTCGGGCCAGAGGGGCGCATCTTCGTCACCGGTCCCGACGTCGTCCGCTCGGTGACCGGCGAGGACGTCGACATGCTGCGCCTCGGAGGTCCCGAGCCGCACGGCCGACGGTCCGGCGTGGTCCACATCCTCACCGACTCGGAGCGCGAGGCCCTCGACAAGGCCCGTACGGTCGCCTCCCTCCTCGGCGCCCAGGGCAGTCTGGCCGCCGACGACGTCGAGGACCGCGACCTCGGCGCGTTGCTGCCCGAGTCGAAGAAGCGCGCCTACGACGTGCACCCGCTCGTCGAGGGCCTGCTCGACGACGGCACCAT
>CAZDAO010000878.1:0-1615 GCA_964503015.1 uncultured Nocardioides sp.
CCCTGCGCGCCCTGACCGGAGGAGACGACCGTGGCTGACCTGATCGAGAGGCTGGCCTACTTCGTCGCCGACGACGCCTACGGTCCCCGCCGGAAGGCCATGCGAGAAGCCGCCGACCGCATCGCCGAGCTGGAAGAACTGCTCAGCCGCAACCTGAATGCGGAACTGCTCGACCAGCAGCAAGCGGATCGCGAGCGCATCGCCGATCTGGAGGGGCTCCTTGCCGAAACCCGGGGGCTCGTCGCCTCGCTCTACGTCGAGCGGGACGCGGCGCTGGAGGCGCTGACGCCGTTCGCGCGGGAATACATGAGTTGGGATCTCGACGTTCGGACGAGCGACAGGGGCATGAGAATCTGGCTGGACGGTGACGACTACCCCGCCGAGTTCGGCTTTGCCGACCTCCGCCGTGCCGCCGCCCTCGCGGCCCTGACCGGAGGAGATGACCGATGACGAACGCCGAAGCCGAGCGGCTGGCGATGCTCGCCGAGGAAGCTGCCGAGGTAGTCCAGATCGTGGGGAAAATTCTCCGCCACGGCTACGCAAGCTACCACCCGGCGCAGCCCGGCATATCGAACCGGGAACTTCTGGACGACGAGCTCTGCGACCTGTTGGCAATCGCGAAGCGAATGATCAGAGAGGGTGACATCGAGGGGGATTTCCTGCTCGCCGACCACAACGCGGTTTGGAAGCGCAAGCTCCGTTACACGCACCACCAAGAGGTCGCCCTGACCGGAGGAGACGACCGTGCCGACTGACCGACCCAGATACCCCGATGGCTCCGTGGTCATGGACGGGCACGTAACTGCCGAATACGTCGCCGAACTCTCCGCCCGCATCGCCGAGCTGGAGGCCGAGGTCGCGCGGCTGCGGGCACCGTTCGACCGTTGCGACGATCAGGACTGGCGCCGGCTCTGGCACCTCCTGGGCGGCGGCGCATACGGCCGATTCTGGGCGGACACGCTGAAAGAAGTCCACGCCGCCCTCTCAGCCCCCGACACGGGAGGGGCGGCAGATGGCGAGTGACCTTCTGCCGATCATCACGATCCGGCTATGGGAGCCGACGACAGAGTGCTGCATGTGCGATCAGGTGACGCCTCTGACGCATGCGGTCGGCTACTGCTGCGGCCCTACCCATGACGAGATCGGCTCGCAGAGCACCGAGTATCGCGGGCTGATCGTTGGCGGGATGCCGGTCTGCAAGTCGTGCCACGACGCCTTCTATGGAGCCCCCGATGAGCACTGACCGCGAGCGCGAGGCGCTGGACAACGCCGCCCGGCTGATCGACCCCGAGGCCTTTGCCTTCACCGGCCCTTTCGACGATCCGCTCTATGCCTACCGGAGAGACGAGGCGCACAAGGCGGTGCGTCGGCTCCTCGCCGCCGGCTGGATGCCCCGCCCCGAGCCGAGGAGCGACCTTGAGGCGGAGATGGCGGAGCGGTTGTGGGTGAAGCTGCCGCCTCACGAGCCGCCCATATCGGTCGTGGAGGTGCAGTACGCCCTCCGCGCCGCCCTCGGCACGCGAGTGCGAGGCGCTGCGCGCCCTGACCGGAGGAGATGACCGTGCCGACTGACCTGATCGAGAGGATACCGGAGGGGTTCATGTCTGGGCCGTGG
>CAZDAO010000879.1:0-1612 GCA_964503015.1 uncultured Nocardioides sp.
ACGGACACGTCGCGGCCGTCGACGGTGATGGTCGGCGCCTGCGGGTCGGTGCCGGACTCGATCCGCGGCCGGCCGGCCGCGGCGGCCACCGCCGCCACGTCGTGCACGTCGACGCCCTCGCGCAGCAGCCACCACGTCATCGCGCGGAACATCGCGCCGGTGTCGAGGTAGCGCAGGCCGAGGCGCTCGGCCACCCCACGCGAGGTGCTCGACTTGCCGGAGCCGGACGTCCCGTCGACGGCGATGACGAGGGAGTGGTCCGGGGCTCTGTCGACGCTGCTCACGGGCGAGAAGGTTACCGGTGGGTCGTCCACCCGCGGGATTCGAGAGCGGCCAGCAGGCGTTCGGCGCTGTGCTCCTCCACGACGAGCTCGGTGAGGCCCACCGGCCGACCCGGGTCGTGGTCGATGTGCACGTCCTCGATGTTGACCCCCACCTCACCGGCATCGCCGAACAGGCGGGCCAGCTCGCCCGGGTGGTCGGGCACGGACACGAAGACCGATCGCGTCGGTCGCGCCGGCCCGCCGTGCTTGCCGGGGATCGCCGCCGTGCCGTCGTTGCCTCGCACCAGGATCTCGACCAGGTCGGGACCGGCGTCCGTCGCGACGGCCGTCATGAGCGCGTCGAGGTCGGCCCGCACCTCGGCGAGCAGGTCGAGCACCGCCTCCGAGTTGGCCTCCAGGATCTGCTGCCACAGTTCCGGGTCGCTCGCCGCGACGCGGGTCACGTCGCGCACGCCCTGCCCGGACAGCGCGAGGTGCTCGGGGGGCGCCGAGGCGAGCCGCCCGGCCACGAGCACCGCGGCGAGGTGCGGCAGGTGCGACGTACGCGCGACGGCGCGGTCGTGCTCGTCGGGCACCATCCGCAGCGGCACCGCGCCGCACTCCAGGACGAGCGACTCCACGAGCCCGACGGCGCGCTCGGACGCGCCGGGGTGCGGGGTGACCGCCCACGGGCGGCCGTCGAACAGCGCTGCGCTGGCGGCCAGCGGGCCGGAGCGCTCGCTGCCGGCCATGGGGTGCGAACCGACGTAGCGCGCGAGGTCCGCGGGCGGGACCCGGACGGAGACCGCCTCGAGGGGCGCGGCCTTCACGCTGCCCACGTCGGTGACCACCGCGTCCGTGCGCCGCAGCGCGGCGACGATCGCGTCGGGTACGACGGCGGGAGGCACGGCGACGACGACGAGCTGCGGCCGGTCGGCCGCCGTCACGGGTCGTCCGGCACCGAGCCCCGTGGCGGTCCGGATGTTCTCCTCCGAGGTGTCCCGCAGGACGACCTCGAGCCCGAGGCGCCGGCACACGAGGGCGATCGAGGTGCCGATCAGCCCGGCGCCGACCACCTCGACGGGCCCGGTCAGCGCCGGCAGGGCACCCCCGGCGTGGGGGTCAGTCATGGCTGGTCGTCCGTGCCAGGTCCCGCCGCAGGTTGGCGGCCCCATGGAGGTACACGTGGGTGACCTCGGCGCGCGGCAGCTCGGTCTCGACGTGCGCCATCAGCCGCACCACGCGCGGCATCGACCCCTCGATCTCCAGCTCGCGGGCGCACACCAGCGGCACGTCGGAGAAGCCCAGCTGGCGCGCCGCATAGGCGGGGAACTCGCTGGTGAGGTCGC
>CAZDAO010000880.1:0-1611 GCA_964503015.1 uncultured Nocardioides sp.
GCCAGAGTGCCGATCCGTATCCATCGGAGAAGGAGCTGAGGGCAGCCGAGGCCAGAGCCTGGCCGTCGGCGCCCAGCCGAGCCGACACCTCGAGCGCCTGAGTGACACCATCGCGTGCAGCGGTCGCGGCTGGGGCCGGTAGCGTCGCGGTCGCCGACGACAGACGGTCCTCGTACACGGCCAGCAGTACGGAAGCGGCGATGGCACCACCGAGCGCGCCACCGACCTCGCGCGTGACGTCGTTGACCGCAGCCGAGAGAGTCCGACGATCCTCGGGCAGTCCGTCGATGATGAGACTGGTGCCCGGCGTTATCGCCAGGCCGAACGCCGCCCCGAACACGACGAGCGTCCCCGCGAACACCCACATCGACTGCTCACCGCCCGCCTGGACCGCGAACAGCGCATAGCACACCGCCATCAGCGCCATGCCACTCGTGGCGACCCGGCGTGCGCCGAACCGCGACAGCAGCGATGGCCCGAACCGCGATGCGGGAGCGATCCCGAGGGCCATCGGCAGCAACCACACGGCCGACTCGAGCGGACTCAGACCCCTCACGTACTGCAGCCACTGCGGAGCAAGGAAGAAGAAGCCGAACGCCGCGAAGAACTGCACGAAGATCAGCAGGCTCCCGGCCGAGACTCCGCGTCCACGAAACAGTCGGACGTCGAGCATGGGCGCCTGCGTACGGAGCTCGTGAACCACGAAGGCCACCAAGAGCAGTCCCCCGAGCACCAGCCCACCCACCGTGACGATGTCGGTCCACCCACGCTCCGGGCCCTCGATGACCCCGTAGACCACACCACCCAGTCCAGCCGCCGAGAGCACCCCGCCGACCGGATCCTGCGTCAGGCCGGGGTCGCGTGACACGGGCGCGACCACGTACGACGCCACCGCCGCAGCGAGCCCGCCCGCGCCGTAGACCAACTGAACACCGGACCAGGAGAATGCCTCCAGCAGCACACCGGCGACTACGATGCCGAGCATCGCGCCGGCACCCGACACCCCCGCCCAGACGGACACCGCCATGGCACGGCGCTCCTCGGGGAACGCGTCCACCAGAACCGACAGGGTCGCCGGCATCACCGCCGCCGCACCCACCCCGGCCAGTCCACGCAGCACGATGATCACGGTGGGATCGTCGACGAGACCCGAGCTCAGGCTGGCCACACCGAAGACGACCAGCCCGCCGACCAAGAACAGCCGCCGTCCGTAACGATCAGCAGCAAAACCCACCGGCAGCAGCAACCCGGCAAACACCAGGGCGTACGCGTTGACCACCCACGTCAGCTCAGTCTGCGTGGCCCCGGTGCGTTGCGCGAGATCCGGCAGCGCCAGCGAGAGGGACGAGGCCGCCCCGATCACCAGAGCCAGACCGACACACATGACCGTGAGGAGGACCCCCAGGCCCCCGCTCGTGTGCCCAGCATCCCGCGAGCTCTCTTCGACGTGACGTGCCATCATCGCATCCCTTCGGACGTCCGGTGGGGTAATGTGACTGCCCATTGGGCATCCTACACACATACTTCTACAACCTTGTGTAGGTATGCGTGTGGCAGCAGGCGGCGGCGAGGGGCCTTCGGTGCAGGATCAGGAACACGAACATGGCGACG
>CAZDAO010000881.1:0-1609 GCA_964503015.1 uncultured Nocardioides sp.
CTCGGCGACCGGATCGAACATGCGTTCATCCTACGAAGGGCCAGTGACAGGAATCTTCCGCGCTTCGGTGGCCGGTGAGATCAAGGCGAGGGATGGAGCATCCTGGTTGCCTGCCTTCGCTGGCATGGGCAGTCCAGCGCTCCTCGGCGTTCCGGCCGCTCGCCGAGCCCAGGGAGCGACGCGAATCGCCACGCGCTCATGGGTCGACGGTGGCAACATCGTTCGCGACATGGTCACGTCCTCGGGTCAGCCGTCCCCTGCCGGCGACGCGGACCAGCATCGGGGCGAGACCGTCGGTGCGACCGGTGAGACGTCGTGGGAACCGTCGTTGCGCGCGGAGGCGGCGGCGTACGGCCTCACTCCCGCGGAAGTCGAGCGACTGGTCCAGCGCGAACGCGACGGCGAGCTCGAGATCGACGGCACGTCACGATCGGACGAGGACCGGGAGTTCATCGAGGGCGGATGCGCCACCTTCGACATCGCGGAACACCCTGCGGTGCTCCTGTTGCTGCCGTTCCTCTTCGCCTGGTGGCTCGTCCGACGATGGCACCGCTCACGCCGCGCCCGGTCCCGAGGAACGTGACCGACCGCAGCTGACGTCGTCGGTCGCCGTCGGACCGTCGCTGAACGCACGAGCGGCACGTCGCCGCCACGCCCTCAGTACGGTGGCGGCGTGCCCCGGGAGCGAGTGCCCCATCGGTGGAACACCGAGTTCACGTGGGCGCTGCCCGAGCGCTCACCCACCACCATCTCCGACGAGCAGCGGGCGCAGTTCGACCGGGACGGGTTCTTCGTGCTCCGTGGCGCCTTCACCGCGGAGGAGCTCGCACCCGTCGAGGCGGCGTGCGACGAGGCGGTCGCGCTCGTCGCCGGGCTGCTCGAGCAGGTGGAGGGCGGGCGGCTCTCGGTGGCCGGGCTCGACACCCAGGTGGTGGCGCCGCACGTCGTGGTGCGCTCCGAGGCGGCGAAGGCGTTCTGCCGTCACCCGGTCTTCGCCGGCGTCTGCCGGGACCTCATGGGCGACGACGTCCGGCTCTACTGGGAGCAGGCGGTCTACAAGGTGCCCCACGGTGCCGAGCCCGTGCTGTGGCACCAGGACAACGGCTACACGTTCATCGAGCCCCAGGCGTACCTGACCTTCTGGGTGTCGCTCACCGACGCCACGCCCGAGAACGGATGCGTCTCGGTCATGGCCGGCGCCCACCGCGATGGCACCCTCGCCCACGCCGAGACGCCGATCGGCTTCGAGTGCTGGGGCGACCACGCCACCGCGGTCGACGTGCCCACCCGGGCGGGTGACGTCGTCGTCTTCTCGTCGCTCAGCCCCCACGCCACCCGGGTCAACATCACCGACGCCATGCGCAAGGCCTACATCGTCCAGTACTGCCACGCCGACGCGGTCGGCTACCTCGGAGACGGCACCGGAGGCCGCGGCGACCCGGTCCCCCAGGACGACGCCGACCGCCAGCTTCCCCTGCTCGTCGGCGGCGTCGGGGTCCCCCCGGCCTGACCCGGACGGCCCGCCCGCCGCCTCATTCCAGCCAGTCGGCGAGGTCGGCCGCCTCCCAGTCGTCGGGGCCGTAGACGGTGCCGGGCATCGGGGTCATCA
>CAZDAO010000882.1:0-1605 GCA_964503015.1 uncultured Nocardioides sp.
GTGCCGCCGAGGTCGACCTCCGTCGCCACGCCGGTCGCCGGGTCGACCCGGTAGAGCAGCCCGCTGGTGGAGTTCACGACCAGCAGCCCCCGCCCGGTGGGAGTGGTGGCGATCCCGTTGGCGCCGAACCCGGTGCCCTGCACCCACTCGCCGGTGAGGGGGAGCGTGGTCGCGGTCGGGGTGGCGCCGCGACGCAGCGCGGTCAGCCGGTAGAGCTGGGGCTGGGACGAGTCGGTGAACCAGGCGGCGCGGCGGGTCAGGACGACGTCGTTGACGAACGCGGCACCCGTCGTCAGCGTGACGTCGGCCAGCACGTCGCCGCTGCGGGTGTCGACCACGCGTGCGGTGCCGGCCGGGCCGCCGGCGACGTAGAGGCGGCCCCGCCGGTCGACCTTCATGCCGACCGACGGCGTGCCGGGACCCTCGCTGACGACCTTCCCACGGCCGGTGCGCAGGGACACCTCGTAGACGTCGCCGTCGGCCAGCGACCCGAGCCAGGCGGTCGGGCCCTCGCCGATCGCGATCCCCTCCGGCTGGAACCCGTCGGGCAGCTCGATGCGGGCGGGGAACGGCCGGGTGCCGGGCGTGCCGGCGTCCGAGACGGCCGCACCTGGCGGCAGCAGGGTCATCCCGAGGACGACGGCGGTGCTGGTGACGAGCAGACGGCGCATGGTGGCTCCCGCGGCGGGAAGGGGGTCGGTGGGGTGCCTCGACCGTAACCCCGCCCGGCCCGGACCGGCCAGCGTCGTCGCGCCCGGATAATCCGTGGCGGCGCCCGGCCCGGAGGCGCACACTCCATGCGTGCTGAACCCCCACCCCACGCGCTACGCCGCGCTCAACGGCGTGCTGCACGACCTCGTCACCGGCGCCCAGGACGCGCTCGGCGAGTCGTTCGTCGGCGCCTACGTCCAGGGGTCGTTCGCACTCGGGGCGGGCGACCTCCACAGCGACTGCGACTTCGTCGTCGTCGTGCACGACCGTCCCGACACCGGTCAGGAGGCGGCCCTCCGCGCGCTGCACCGCGACCTGCCTCACCGCGACGGCTTCTGGAACCGCCACCTCGAGGGCTCCTACGCCGTGCTCGCCGACCTGCGTACGACGGACGGGCTCGGGCGTCCGTGGCTCTACGTCGACCACGGGCACGACCAGATGGCGTGGTCCGAGCACTGCAACCAGCCGTGGACCCGCTGGATCCTCCGCGAGCACGGCATCACGCTCGTCGGCCCGTGCCCGGTGGAGCTGATGGACCCGGTGCCCGACGACGTCCTCCGCTCCTCCGCCCGCGACGCGCTGTCCACGCTCACCATGGACGTGCTCACGTGGTGCCCGCCCACGGTGGCGTGGTGCCAGCGCTACCTCGTCGTCCAGGCGTGCCGGAGCCTCTACACGGTGCGCACCGGAGAGGTGGCCAGCAAGCGCGACGCGCTCAGGTGGGCGATGATGCACGCCGACCCGGGCTGGCGCCCGCTGCTGCAGCAGGTGCTGGCCGACCGTGACCTCGGGCTCGACCCGGGGGCCGCCCCCCGGCCGGGCTCGATGGAGTCTGCGCGGGCGTTCGCGGCGTACGTCGCCGAGGCGGCGTGAGGCAACCCGTCGCCGACTAGG
>CAZDAO010000883.1:0-1601 GCA_964503015.1 uncultured Nocardioides sp.
TCGACACCTGTCCGGTGGGCGTCGCGACGCAGAACCCGGTCCTGCGCGAGCGCTACAGCGGCAAGGCCGAGTACGTCGTGAACTTCTTCGAGTTCATCGCCCAGGAGGTCCGCGAGCTGCTCGCCGAGCTAGGCTTCCGCAGCCTCGACGAGGCCATCGGCCAGGTCGGCGCGCTCGACGTGGCCCGGGCCGTCGACCATTGGAAGGCCTCCGGCCTCGACCTCGCGCCGATCCTGCACCAGGCCACGGCCCACGGTGAGTTCGGGCAGTTCGAGGACCAGGACCTGCGCCACACCAAGACCCAGGACCACGGCTTGGACAAGGCGCTCGACAACGAGCTGATCGCCATCGCCGCACCGGCGCTGGAGTCCGGTGAGCCGGTCCGCGCCCAGGTCGCGGTCCGCAACGTCAACCGCACCGTCGGCACGATGCTCGGCCACGAGGTCACCAAGCGCTACCGCGGCGACGGGCTGCCCGACGGCACCATCGACATCACCCTCACCGGCTCCGCCGGTCAGTCGTTCGGCGCCTTCGTGCCACGCGGGGTGACGCTGCGGCTCGAGGGTGACGCCAACGACTACGTCGGCAAGGGGCTGTCCGGCGGGCGACTGGTCGTGCGTCCGGACCGGGACGCCACGTTCGAGGCGAGCGAGCAGATCATCGCCGGCAACACGATCGGCTACGGCGCCACGTCGGGCCAGATCTTCCTCAGCGGTCGCGTGGGCGAGCGGTTCTGCGTCCGCAACTCCGGCGCCAGCGCGGTCGTCGAGGGCGTGGGCGACCACGGCTGCGAGTACATGACCGGTGGCGTCGTGGTCGTGCTCGGCCCGACCGGCCGCAACTTCGCCGCCGGCATGTCCGGTGGCTACGCCTTCGTGCTCGACCTCGACGAGTCACGGGTCAACCCCGAGCTGGTCGAGCTCTCGCCCGTGCAGGGCAAGGCCGCCGACGAGCTCAAGGCGCTCGTCGAGCAGCACGCCGAGGAGACGGGCTCGGCCGTCGCCACGGCCCTGCTGGCCGACTGGGACACCTCGCTGGGTCGCTTCACCGAGGTGATGCCCAGCGACTTCAAGCGCGTGCTCGAGGCTCGTGAGGAGGCCCTCGAGGAGGGCCTCGACGAGGACGAGGCCGCCGCACGGATCATGGAGGTGCTGCATGGCTGACCCGAAGGGCTTCTTGAAGAACGGCCGCGAGGTCGCGCCCCGGCGCGAGGTCGCCGAACGCGTCAAGGACTGGAACGAGGTCTACCCCGACGGCATCGGGCGCGCCCTGCTGCCCATCATCAACACCCAGGCCGGCCGCTGCATGGACTGCGGCATCCCGTTCTGCCACCAGGGCTGCCCGCTGGGCAACATCATCCCGGAGTGGAACGACCTCGTCTGGCGCGACGACTGGGACGGCGCGATGGACCGGCTCCACGCGACGAACAACTTCCCGGAGTTCACCGGCCGGTTGTGCCCGGCGCCCTGCGAGACCGCCTGCGTGCTGGGGATCAACCAGGACCCGGTGACCATCAAGAACGTCGAGGTCTCGATCATCGACCGGGCCTGGGGCTCCGGCTACGTCCGGCCGCAGCCGCCGGAGTGGCTCTCGGGCAAGAC
>CAZDAO010000884.1:0-1597 GCA_964503015.1 uncultured Nocardioides sp.
ACCTCGCCGACCCCGAGGGCTCCCCCGTCGAGTTCGAGCACGTCGGCTGCGGCGCCCAGGTCGACGCGGTGCTGCGCTGCCGGGAGGGCCTCGAGGTGACCGGACGCCGGGACGTGGCCACCCGGCCGGGCCCGGGCATCAAGCCGTTCGGCGAGGGCTGACCCTCACCGCAGGCGCCCGGCGACCTCGGCGGCGGCCGCGATCACCTGCGGCGCCACCACCGACTCGTCGATCGCGCCGTCGAGGGTGACGATGCCGACGCTCGCCCGTAGTCCCTCGACGCCGCGCACGGGCGCGGCCAGGCCGTGCGCCCCGGTCTGCAGCTCACCGCTCGTCACGGCGTACGACGACTCGCCACCGTCGAGCAGCATGATGGCCTTGCCCGCCGCGCCCTGCGAGAGCGGGTGGCGGGCGCCCACCCGGTAGGCGACGTGGAAGTCGGTCCACGACGGCTCCACCACCGCGAGGGCCAGGGCCTCGTCGCCGTCGGCGACGGTCAGGTGGGCCGTCGAGCCGATGGCCTCCGCCAGCGACCGGAGCACCGGCATCGCGAGGTCGCGCACCAGCGGCTGGACCGCCGCCGCCAGCTGGAGGACGCCGAGCCCGACGAAGAGCCGGGAGCGGGCGTCGCGGCGCACCAGGCCGTGCTGCTCCAGGGTGCTGATCAGGCGGTAGACGACCGTCCGGTTGACCACCAGCCGGTTGGAGAGCTCCGTGACCGTGAGGCCCTCGGGACTCTCGGCGAGCACCTTGAGCACGCGCAGGCCGCGGTCGAGGGTCTGCGAGGTCTCCGCGGGCATGTCACGACACTAGTGGGACGCGACGACCTCGCGCACCGCGCGTGTCGGGAGGAGGCAGGAGGCAGGAGGCAGGAGCCTGACCGCGACGCGACCCGATGTCAGGACGACTGGCGCATCGCCCACTCGCGGATCCGGTTGATCCGCTCGTGGAGCTGCTCGGCGTTGGCCACCGCAGCCGGGGGGCCACCGCACTCCTTGCGCAGGGCGGCGTGGGTGATCCCGTGCGCCTGCCCGGTGCGGTGGTGCCAGGCGGCGACCAGGCCGTTGAGCTCGCGGCGCAGCACCCCGAGCTGCTGGTGGGTGGTGAGCTGCTCGACGGACTCGACGACGCGGTCTCCCCCGCCCTCGCTCTTCTGCCGGCGGGCCCGCTCGCTCTGGCGCGAGTGCAACAGCTCGCGCACCTGGTCGGGCTCGAGCAGGCCGGGGATCCCGAGGAAGTCCATCTCCTCCTCGGACCCCACGTGCACCTCGCCGGAGTGGCCGAACTGGGCGCCCTCGTAGAGCACGTGGTCGAAGGAGGCCGTCGAGCCGAGCGCCTCCCACGACATCTCGAGCTCGCCGGAGGCAGCCTCCTCGGCGTTGGCCGCTGCGAGCAGGCCCTCCTCGGCGGCGAAGATGTCGTCCTCGTCGCTCACCCGCCGACCCAGCACGTGGTCGCGCTGGGCCTCCATGTCGGAGGCGAACTCGAGCAGGTGGGGCACCGACGGCAGGAACCCCGAGGCGGTCTCCCCGCGCGACCGGGCGCGCACGAAGCGGCCGACGGCCTGCGCGAAGAACAGGGGTGTGGAGGTGGTGGT
>CAZDAO010000885.1:0-1593 GCA_964503015.1 uncultured Nocardioides sp.
CACGCGCGCGTGGTCGCGGGTGAAGACGTAGGCCACCAGGCCGTACTCGGTGTCGTTGGCACGCGCGACGACCTCGTCCTCGTCGGAGAAGGTCGACACCGGCGCGACGGGACCGAAGATCTCCTCGTGGAAGACCCGCGCCGAGGCGGGTACGTCGACCAGCACCGTCGGCGGGTAGAAGTGGCCGCGCCCCTCGGGGACCTCGCCGCCCACCAGGGCGCGCGCGCCGGAGGAGACCGCCTCGTCGACGAGCTCGTGCACGCCGGCGCGGGCCTTCTCGGTGATGAGCGGGCCGACGTCGACGCCGTCCGCGGTGCCGTCGCCGACGGTGAGCGCGCCCATCCGCTCGGCCAGGCGCCCGGAGAACTCCTCGGCCACCGACTCGTGCACGAGGAAACGGTTGGCCGAGGTGCAGGCCTCGCCGATGTTGCGCATCTTGGCGAGCATGGCACCGTCCACGGCCGCGTCGAGGTCGGCGTCGTCGAAGACGATGAACGGGGCGTTGCCGCCGAGCTCCATCGAGACCCGCAGCAGCTGGTCGGACGCCTGCGCGACGAGCTTCCTGCCCACCGCCGTCGAGCCGGTGAAGGTCAGCTTGCGCAGCCGCGGGTCCTTGATGACCGGCTCGCAGACGCCGCCGGAGTCGGTGGTGGTGACGACGTTGAGCACGCCGGGGGGCAGCCCGACCTCCTCCAGCAGGGCGGCCAGCGCGAGCATCGTCAGCGGCGTCTCGTGGGCCGGCTTGACGACCATCGTGCAGCCGGCGGCGATCGCCGGGCCGATCTTGCGGGTGCCCATCGCGAGCGGGAAGTTCCAGGGGGTGATCATCAGCGTGGGCCCCACGGGCGCCTTCATCGTGATCAGCCGCGATCCGCCGGACGGCGCGGTCGAGTAGCGGCCGTGGATGCGCACGGCCTCCTCGGAGAACCACCGGAAGAACTCGGCACCGTAGGTCACCTCGCCCTTGGCCTCGGCCAGCGTCTTGCCCATCTCGAGGGTCATCAGGCGGGCGAAGTCGTCGGCGCGCTCGGTGAGCAGCTCGAAGGCGTTGCGCAGGACCTCGCCGCGCGTGCGCGGCTCGGTCGTACGCCACTCGCGCTGGGCGTCGGCGGCCTCGGCGAGCGCGCGCTCGCCGTCCGCCGGCGTGCCGTCGGCGACGCGGACGAGCACCTCCACCGTGGCGGGGTTGGTCACCGCGAAGGTGGCACCGCCCGAGGCGTCCACCCACGTCCCGCCGATCAGGAGCTGGGTCGGGACGGTCTGGTTCTTCGTGAGGTCGGCCATCACTCCACCTTGCCACCGGCTGCGGCATCGAAGGACGCCTCGAAGATGTCGAGCCCCTCGGCGAGGAGGTCGTCGCCGATCGCGAGCGGCGGCAGGAAGCGGAAGACGTTGCCGAAGGTGCCGCACGTGAGCGTCACCAGTCCCTGGGCCGAGCAGGCCCGGTGCACCGCGCCGGCGAGCGCCGCGTCCGGCGTCCGGCCGGGTCCGTCGCTGACCAGTTCGACCGCCAGTATCGCGCCGCGTTCACGGACGTCGCCGACCCGGTCGGGGTGTTGCTCGGCGAGCGCCCGCAGCCGAGGGAGGAACGCC
>CAZDAO010000886.1:0-1585 GCA_964503015.1 uncultured Nocardioides sp.
CACGGACGCGTCCGGGACGACCTCGGTTCGTCCTTCGTCGGGCAGCCCGCACGAGGCGAGGCCCGCCCATGCGGCGAGGAGGACGACCACGCGGGCCGGAGTGGTCGGCACCGAGCGCCGGCGCCCCCGTGCGGAGGCTGTGGACCCAGGCCCCGGGTGTCGTCTCATCCCGGTTCCTCACGATCCGCAGCGAGGGGGAGTCGCACGACCAGCTCCGCCCCGCCGCCACTCGACTCGCCACACCAGACCGTGCCCCCGTGCCGGTGCGCCGTCTCGGCGACGATGCTGAGGCCCAGGCCGCTGCCGGTGCCCGTCTTCGTCCCGCCTGCGCGGGCGAACCGCTCGAAGATCCTCTCGCGGTCAGCAGGAGCCACGCCGGGGCCGTGGTCCGCGACGCGGATGTCGACGTGCCCGTCGCCGGCGGCCACGACGACGCGGACGAGGCCACCGCCGTGCAGATCGGCGTTGCGGAAGAGGTTGACGAGGGCGCGCACGACCTGCGGACGGTCGACCACGACGATCGGCGCCGGCGTCCCGGCGCCGTCGTGCTCCGTCGCCAACAGGTCGGGAGCTCGCCCGCTGGCCGCGAGCGCGTGGTGGACCAGGTCCCGGGCGTCGGTGGGCACGAGCGCGGACGTGTCGATGCCCGCCTCGAGCCGCCCGAGCGCGAGCAGGTCCTCGAGCGCCTGCCGGAACCGGGCGAGCTCGTCGGCCATCAGCCGCACCGCCCGCTGCGCCTGCGGGCTGAGGTCCTTGGCGCGTTCGAGCAGGGCGAGGCTCGTCGTCAAGGTGGTCACGGGCGTGCGCAGCTCGTGACTGACGTCGGCGGCGAAGCGGGCGTCGCGCTCGATGCGCTCGTGGAGGGCGACGACCATGTGGTTGAACGAGTCGACCAGCACCCTCAGGTCGGGATCGTCGCTGCCGCGCAGGCGTCGACCGAGGTCGCCCGCCGAGATGTCACGGGCGGCGCCCGCCACGTCCCGCAGGGGCGCCAGCACACGCCCGCTCGCCACGCGTCCCAGGGCTGCGCCTGCGACCGTCGTGAGGCCCGCTCCCACTGCGAGCGCGACGGCCAGGGTGCGCAGCGTGGCATCCAGCTCCTCGGCGACCGCGACCTCGAAGTACTGCGCGCCGACGGAGGGCAGCGGGATGCCGACCACCACGGCACGGGGGTCGGTGCGCGCGGTCCAGCCCAGGCCGACGGATCCCTCGTCGACGGTCGGACGCACCACGGCCGTCAACGCCTCGCCGGACTGGTCGAGGCTCGAGGAGTACCACTCGTCCTCACGGTGGACGTACATCGACGCACCCGCGGGCGGGGCGACCGCCCCGAGGGCCTCGCCGACGCTGATCCCCGCCGTGGCGAGGCCGTCGCGCACCAGCGCCGCGTCGGCGTACGCCTGGCGCAGCGCCGTGCGCTCGCGTTGCTCGACGAGCAGCTGCCGTGCGGAGAGGTACGTCCCCAGTGACAGCGCGACGGACAGCAGCAGCGCGCCGAGCGCGAACGAGGCCGTCACCGACGACCGCAGTCCGAGGCGGGGGGAGCGGCCCGGGCGGCCGGGCGAGGGTGTCACCGCGCGTCGAG
>CAZDAO010000887.1:0-1585 GCA_964503015.1 uncultured Nocardioides sp.
CTCGACGCGCGGTGACACCCTCGCCCGGCCGCCCGGGCCGCTCCCCCCGCCTCGGGTTGCGGTCGTCCGTGACGGCCTCGTTCGCGCTCGGTGCGTTGCTGCTGTCCGTCGCGCTTTCGCTGGGGACGTACCTCTCCGCACGACAGCTGCTCGTCGAGCAACGTGAGCGGACGGCGCTGCGCCAGGCGTACGCCGACGCGGCACTGGTCCGCGACGGGCTCGCCACGGCGGGGATCAGCGTCGGCGAGGCCCTCGGTGCGGTCGCACCTCCCGCGGGTGCGTCGATGTACGTCCACCGCGACGACGAGTGGTACTCCTCGAGCCTCGACCAGTCGGGCGAGGCGTTGACGGCTGTGGTGCGTCCGACCGTCGACGAGGGGTCCGTCGGCCTGGGGTGGACCGGACGCACCGACCCGCGAGCGGTGGTCGTCGGCATCCCTCTCCCCTCCGTCGGCGCGCAGTACTACGAGGTCGCGGTCGCGGAGGAGCTGGATGCCACGTTGCGCACCCTGGCCATCGCACTGGCCGTGGGGGCCGCGCTCACGACCGTGGCAGGCGCCGCACTCGGGCGGGTGGCGAGCGGTCGTGTGCTGGCACCGCTGAGGGACGTCGCCGAAGCCGCGCGGGACATCTCCGCGGGCGACCTGGGTCGACGCCTCCGCGGCAGCGACGACCCGGACCTGAGGACGCTGGTGGAGTCCTTCAACCACATGGTCGTCGCCCTCCACGAGCGCATCGAGCGCGACGCCCGCTTCGCCGCCGACGTCAGCCACGAGCTCCGCACCCCGGTGACCACCCTGACGACGAGCCTCGCCCTCCTCGAGCGCGCCAAGGACCTCAGCCCGCGGGCGCAGCGCGCCGTACGGCTCATGGCCGACGAGCTGGCACGGTTCCGCCAGGCGCTCGAGGACCTGCTCGCGCTCGGCCGGCTCGAGGCCGGCATCGACGAGGCGGCACTCACCCCGACCGACGCCCGGGACCTGGTCCGGCACGCACTCGGGGCCGGAGGGAAGCCCGCACACCTGTTGTCGACGCAGGACGAGGGAGCAGGGACGTCGGCGCCGATCGTCCTGGTGGACCGGCCGCAGGTGATGCGCGCGCTGGTCAACCTCGTCCGCAACGCCGACCTGCACGGCGGTGGGCTCGTCCGCGTCGAGGTGGCCGCTCGGGGCGGGCACGTCGACATCCGCGTCACCGACCACGGCCCCGGCGTCGCTCCCGCGGACCGCGAGCGGATCTTCGAACGTTTCGCCCGCGCGGGGGGGACGAAGACAGGCACCGGCAGCGGCCTGGGTCTCAGCATCGTCGCCGAGACGGCACACCGGCACGGGGGCACGGTCTGGTGTGGGGAGTCGAGCGGCGGTGGAGCGGAGCTGGTCCTTCGGCTCCCCCTGGCCGAGGACCGGAAGGGCCCCCGATGAGAGGACTCCTCCGACGCAGGCCGGCAGGCGCTACCCCTCGACCACGGCGCTCAGGACGGACCACTCCGGTCCGCGTGGTCGTCCTCCTCGCCACAGCGGTGAGCCTCGTCTCGTGCGGGCTGCCCGACGAAGGACGAACCGAGGTCGTCCCGGACGCGTCCGTG
>CAZDAO010000888.1:0-1583 GCA_964503015.1 uncultured Nocardioides sp.
GCCGGTCGACCCGGTGGTCGCGGCGGTGCGGGAGAGCGACGCCGCGCTGGCCGCGCGGCCGGTGGAGCCGATGGGCTTGATCGCGCCCGCGGCGCGCGTGGGGGAGGTGGGCACGGCACCCGGTCGTACGGCACCCGCCGCCAGACCGCCCGCGCCGCCGGCCGCACCGAACGCCGCCGCCGAGGTCATCCCGGACGCACCGCCCGCGCCACCCGTCGCAGCGGGGGCGGAGACCTGCGAGCCGGTCGGCTGGTAGGTGATGCCGTTCTGCGAGGTGCCCGTGATCGTCGTGCTCGGGTGCTCGGGGTGGAGGGGGTTGGTGATGACCTCGTTGTCGTTGTCGTTGTTCTCGTTGTTGTTGTTCTCGTTGTTGTTGTTCTCGTTGTTGTTGTTGTTGTCCGTGCCGTCGTCGTCGTTGTCGTTGTCGTTGTTCCCGTTGCCGTCGTCGTTGCTCTCCCACTCGACGATCTCGAACTCGCCGCCGTTGTTGCCGCGACCGCCGCTGCCGCCACCACCGGTGACGGGCGGGGACTGGGTGCCGGGGAGGTAGGGCCCCTGGGGCCCGGACGGCACGTTCGGCGGAGGCTCGGTCGGGTCCTCCTGGCCGTGGATCTCCTTCATCGGCGGGATGGCGCCGAGGAAGGCCGCATCGAGCTCCTTGGTGAGCGCGAGCGACTTGGCCTCCTGCTTGTCGTACTGGGACTGCCAGGCGCTGCGCTCGTTGGCGCGCGCCTGCGAGGCGTCGGCCTGCGCCTGGATCTCCTCCGGCGTGGGCTTCACCCCGGGAGTGCCGGGGGGCGCCTGGTAGGGAGCCGGCTTGGGGCCGAGCTCGGCGAGCGCGTCGCGGGAGTCACGGGCGTCGGAGATCTGCTGGCCGACCTGGCGCAGCGCCTCGCCGGCCACCCGCAGCTGCTCGGCCTTGGTGGTCATCGAGGCGGACGACTCCTCCATCGACGCCCGCAGTGCCGGGCCGGTGAGGGTCTGCTCGCCGATGCGCAGCTCGGCCTGGCCGGCGGCCTGCTTGAGCGCCTGGGCGAGGGTCTCGAGGTCCTCGGACTTCTTCTTCCAGTCGCGGCCGGCGCTGGTGACCAGGCCGTCGGCGGCGGAGTCGAGGTAGGTGTCGAGGCGGAGGCGGTTGGGTCCCTTGGTCACGGCTCAGTCCTCGCTCTCGGTGGGCAGCGAACAGGAGTTGGCGTTGAACGTGGGGGCGGCGACGCACTCGGTCGAGGCCTGGATGAGGTTCATCGTCGCCGTGGTCTGCTCGGTCGTGCGCTCCATGTCCTTGCCGAAGGCCTCGACCGAGCTGCTCATGCCGCGAAGGCCCGCGGCCATCTTCTTCAGCTCCTCGGCGACCGCCTTGTGCGCCATCTCCACGTTGGTGCCGAGCCGGTAGCCACCGGTGTAGGAGTCGCCGAACGCCGAGCTGGTGACCGGCGTGACCGTGTCGCTCTCGACACCCTCGGCGGCCTTGTCGAAGGACGACATCAGCGACGAGATGGTGTCGGAGTCGATGTTCAGCCCGACCATCGTCTGGGTGAGCAGTTCCCTGTCTTCGAGCGGCAGCATGCTCTGTCCTTTCCCCC
>CAZDAO010000889.1:0-1573 GCA_964503015.1 uncultured Nocardioides sp.
ACCGACGTCGTACGCCACCGGCTCGTGGGTCGCATCGTGGAGGCCTACGAGGTCTTCGACGCTGGGCGCGAGGCCACCGGGCCGAAGCCCGCGCGCAACCGGCCCGACCGCGGACGGGGTCCGCGATGAGCATCGAGGTGCTCAACGAGTCGGGCCTCGAGCTCGACGTGCGCCGGCTCTCCCGGCTCGCCCGGTTCGTCATGGACCAGATGCGCGTCCACCCGCAGGCCGAGCTCTGCATCAAGGCCGTCGACGAGGACACCATCGCCGGGCTCAACGAGCAGTGGATGGAGAAGGAGGGTCCCACCGACGTGCTGGCCTTCCCGATGGACGAGCTGCGACCCGGCAAGGTCAACGAGGAGCCCGAGGAGGGCGTGCTCGGCGACCTGGTGCTGGCACCGTCCGTCGCCGAGCGCCAGGGCGTCGAGGCCGGCCACGGACGCGAGGCCGAGATCGACCTGCTCACCGTGCACGGCATCCTCCACCTCCTCGGCTACGACCACGCCGAGCCCGAGGAGCACCGGGTGATGTTCGGCCTCCAGGACGAGCTGCTGGGGAAGTGGCGCTCGTCCCCGGACCCCTCCTGAGCGGGCCGGCCCTGACATGACCGCCGACATCTGGCAGCTCGCCTCGGCGGCACTGCTCGTCGTGCTCGCGGGCCTGTTCTCGGCAGCCGACGCCGCCCTCAGCGGGTTCTCCCGCGCCCGGGCCGAGGAGCTGAAGACCGAGGGACGCCCCGGTGCCGCACGCCTGGTGATGCTGCTCGACGACCCCGCGCGCTACCTCAACACCGCCTTGCTCCTGCGCCTGCTGTGCGAGATCAGCGCCATCGTGCTGGTCGCCACCTGGGCACGCGACGCGTTCCACGGCGACCTGCTGCCGACGGTGCTCACCACCATCGGCGTGATGCTCGTCGTCTCCTTCGTCGTCATCGGGGTCGCACCGCGCACCGTGGGACGCCAGCACGACGTACGGGTCGCGCTGCTCTCCGCCGGCCCGCTCGCGCTGGTGACCACGATCCTCGGTCCCATCCCGGCGCTGCTGATCATGCTCGGCAACGCGATCACCCCGGGCAAGGGCTTCAGCGAGGGTCCCTTCTCCACCGAGATCGAGCTGCGGGAGCTGGTCGACTTCGCCGAGGCCTCCGCGGTCATCGAGTCGGGCGAGCGCAGGATGATCCACTCGGTCTTCGAGCTCGGCGACACCATCACCCGCGAGGTCATGGTCCCGCGACCCGACGTGGTCTACATCGAGCGCCACAAGAACCTGCGCCAGACCCTCTCGCTCTTCCTGCGCAGCGGCTACTCCCGCATCCCGGTCATCGGGGAGAACCTCGACGACATCGTCGGCATGGCCTACCTCAAGGACCTCGTCCGCCGCGACTTCGAGGCGCCCGACGTGGAGTTCACCCAGCGCGTCGACGAGGTGATGCGACCGGTCCACTACGTCCCCGACTCCAAGCCCGTCGACGCCCTGCTGAGCGAGCTCCAGGCCCGCCGGCAGCACATCGCCGTGGTCGTCGACGAGTACGGCGGCACCGCCGGGCTGATCACCATCGAGGACGTCCTGGAGG
>CAZDAO010000890.1:0-1569 GCA_964503015.1 uncultured Nocardioides sp.
CGGTCTTGAGGTTCTTGACCTCGTCGTCGGGGATCGTGACGCCGAACTTCTCCTCGGCGGCCACGACGACCTCGACCATGGAGAGCGAGTCGACGTCGAGGTCGTCCACGAAGGACTTGTCCAGCTGGACGTCGTCGGCGTCGACGCCGGCCACCTCGTTGACGATGTCGGCGAGGTCGGCGCGGATTTCTTCGGTGGTGGCCATGGGGCCTTCCCTTCTTTCTCGGTGGTGGTGCTCGGTCAGAACTGGTGGGTCAGTGGAGCCGGTCCGTGGACGGGCGCTCTCACGGGACGGTCACGACCTGCGCGGCGTAGGCGAGGCCGGCACCGAAGGCGATGAGGAGCGCGGTGTCGCCGCTGCGGGCGTCGCCCTCGAGCATCATCCGGTCGAGCGCGAGCGGGATGGAGGCCGCGGAGGTGTTGCCCTGGTCGGCGACGTCGCGAGCGATGCGCACCGACTCGGGGAGCTTCATCGACCGCGCCATGGCGTCGACGATCCGCATGTTGGCCTGGTGGGGGACGAAGACGTCGAGCTCGTCGCGCGACACGCCGGCGGCGTCGAGCGCCTGCTGGCCGATCTTGGCCATCGCGAAGGACGCCCAGCGGAAGACGGGGTTGCCCTGCATCGTCAGGTGCGGCATCACGCCCGAGCCGGGCTGGGTGTCGGTGCCGACGACGTCGCGCCAGTCCTCGCGCTGCCGGATGAGGTCGAACTGCTCCCCGTCGGAGCCCCAGACGACAGGGCCGATGCCCGGGGTGTCGCTGGGGCCGACGACGGCCGCCCCGGCTCCGTCGGCGAAGATGAACGCGGTGCCGCGGTCGGTCAGGTCGAGGATGTCGGTGAGGCGCTCGACGCCCACGACGAGGACGTGGCGGGCACTCCCGGCGCGGACCATGTCGGAGGCCATGGCGATGCCGTGGCAGAAGCCGGCGCACGCGGCGGAGATGTCGAAGGCCGCGGCGCCATCAGTGCCGAGCTCGTGGGCGATCGCCGTCGCCACGGCAGGCGTCTGGAGCAGGTGGCTGACCGTCGCGACGACGACGCAGTCGATGTTGGCCGCCTCGAGGCCGGCGCGCTCGATGGCGACCCGGGACGCCTCGACGGACATCATCTGGACCGTCTCCTCGGGTCCGGCCCACCGCCGCGTCCTGATGCCGGAGCGCTGCTGGATCCACTCGTCGCTGGAGTCGATCGCGTCGACGACCTCGGAGTTGGGGACGAGCCGGGTGGGGCGGTAGGAGCCCATGCCCATGATGCGGGTGTGCGGTGCGCCCGTCACGGCGGTGATGGGAGCCATCAGTGGGTCGCCTCCGGGTGCAGGCGCAGCAGCGGCTGACCGGGGGAGACGAGGTCTCCGTCCTCGACGAGCCACTCCACGACCGACCCGCCGTGCGGGGCGGTGATGTCGGTGCGGTCGCGCAGGCTCGCGACGGCGCCGATCGTGGCGCCAGGCTCGAGCACGTCGCGCTCGACGGCCTCGGAGGAGAGGTGGAAGGTGCCCTTCGCGGGGGAGACCACCATCCGCCACGTCGGGGTGGTCTCGATCATCGAGGCCTCGCCGTATCATT
>CAZDAO010000891.1:0-1558 GCA_964503015.1 uncultured Nocardioides sp.
CGGTCGAGGAGGGGGTCGAGCCGCTCGCTCGCGGGGGCGAGGGTGCCGCCCGGCGTGAAGGTGCCGACGTGGAGCTCGTAGATCACCGAGCCGGGCAGCTGACGACCGGTCCAGGCGGCGTCCTGCCACTCGTACGTCGTCGGCTCGTGGCGGGAGAGCCCGTGCACGCCGTCGGGCTGGCGGCGTGAGCGCGGGTCGGGCCGCGGGTCGGGGTCGTCGTCGAGGAGGTAGCCGTAGTCGACCGCCGCGTCGATGGCGGGGACCGGCTCGGTCGGCGTCCACCAGCCGTCGTCGGTGCGGGTCATCTCGACGACCTCGCCGGCCAGGGCCAGCCGCACGCGCTGCGGACGGGGCGCCCAGACGTCGAAGGGGCCGCGCACCTGTCGTCCCATCAGTCGTCCTCCCTGACGAGCAGGGCCACCGGATGGGTGGCGAGCAGGTCGGCGAGGTGGCCGTCGGTGCCGACGCCGGAGAGGACGTCGTGCCACCGGCCGGGCGGCAGGTCGAGACGGGTGTCGCCCCATCCGCCGGCGGCGGCGAGCCCGACCGGCAGCCGGGTCGCGATCGTGATCGCCCCGCCGCGGTCGAACGCGACCACGTGGCGGGCGGCCGAGCCGGTCGCGGTGACCGGGGTGTAGCCGGTGAACAGCTCGGGTCGCTCGCGCCGCAGGGTGAGGGCGGTGCAGGTGACGTGCAGCTTGGTCGCGGCGTCGTCCTCGGCCGTGCCGGCGAGCACGGCGGCGCGGTGGTCGAAGTCGACGGGCCGGCGGTTGTCCGGGTCGACGAGCGAGGTCTCCCACAGCTCGCTGCCCTGGTAGACGTCGCAGACGCCCGGCATGGTGATCGCGACCAGCTTGGCGGCGAGGGAGTTCGACTGGGCGGGCGCGTCGATGCGGGTGGCGAGGTCGACCAGCACCTGCTGCACCTCGGCGGAGTCGAAGACCGCGTCGACGGCGGCGTGCACGGCCGCCTCGTACTCCTCGTCGGGCTCGGTCCAGGTGGTGCGGTCGCCGGCCTCGCGCATCGCCTTCTCGGCGTAGCCGTGCAGCCGCTCGGGGAGGTCGGGCAGGTGGTCGGGCGTCCACGCCCCGAGCACGGCCTGCCACAGCAGCGAGCCGAAGGCGGGGTCGGGCACCGGCGCGAGGCGCAGCAGCTCGTCGAGCGAGCGCTCCCAGTGGCCGGGCTCCTCGGCCAGCACCGTGATGCGGGCGCGGACGTCCTCGCCGCGCTTGGTGTCGTGGGTGGAGAGGGTGACCATCGCGTCGGGCCAGTCGCGCTGCCGGGCCGCCATGGCGGCGTGGAAGTCGTCGACCCCGATCGCGAAGATCGACGGGTCGCCGCCGACCTCGTTGAGCGAGGTCAGCCGGGACCAGCGGTAGAACGAGCAGTCCTCGACGCCCTTGGCCATGACCATGCCGGAGGTCTGCTGGAAGCGCCGGGCCGGCTGGCTCCACTCGTCGTGCAGCACGGGCTCGAGGACGTCGTACGTCGCGGCGAGGTCGGGGCGCTCCGCGCGCGCCCGGGTGAACGCCTGCTCGAGGTGCTCGCGGCCCTCGGG
>CAZDAO010000892.1:0-1554 GCA_964503015.1 uncultured Nocardioides sp.
CCGCTCGTAGGATCGGTGCCAGCAGAGGGTTTCACGCGTCTTGGAGGTGGGTTCGGCGCGTCGTTCCGACGCACCCAGAAGGACCCGCCCGTGAGCCCCCTCGCCTCCTACCGCCGACTCCTGCAGCTGGCCGGCCCCACCTACGTCCTCGTGGCGTTCGTCGGCCGGCTGCCGCTCGCGATGAGCCAGCTCGGCACCCTCCTCCTCGTCGCCACCTCCAGCGGCAGCTACGGCCTCGGCGGCCTGAGCGCCGGCGCCCTCGCCGTCGCCAACGCGGTGGGCGCACCGGTGGCCGGCACCCTCGCCGACCGGGTCGGGCAGCGCCACGTCGTCCTGGCCCAGTCGCTGCTCGGCGCGGCCGGTCTGGCCGCCCTCGTCGCCGTGGTCCGCGGCGACTCCTCCGACGCCGTCGTGGTGCTCACCGCCGCCGTGACCGGCCTCGCGCTCCCGCAGGTCGGTCCGCTGGCACGCGTGCGGTGGCGGCCCCTGACCCGGGCGACGGGTGCCCACCAGCGCCGGCTCGTCGACGCGGCGTTCTCCTACGAGGGCGCCGCCGACGAGGCCTCCTTCGCCATCGGACCCGCACTGGTGGGGCTGTCCGTCGCGGCCTTCTCGCCGTCGGGCGCGCTCCTGCTCGCGGCCGCACTGCTCGCCGTGTTCGGCTCGCTCTTCGCCCTCGACCCGTCGGCGCGGCTCGCGCACGAGGGTCGCCACGTCGTGGCCGCGGGCCGGCTCCTGGTGCCCGCGTTCGCGGTGCTCGTGGTCGCGCAGGTGACCATCGGCTCGCTCTTCGGCGCGACGCAGACCGGCGCCACCGTGCTGGCCACCGGCCTCGGCACGCCGGGCACCGCCGGGTTCGTCCATGCGACGCTGGGCGTCGGCAGCGCGCTCGCCGGCCTGGCCACGGCGTACGTCCCCGAGCGCATCGGGCACGAGCGCCGCGCCCTGGTCGCGGCCTGGGCGCTGCTCGCGTTCTCGGTGCCGCTGCTGCTGGTGGACACCCTGCTCGCCACGACGGCCACGGTGCTGGTGCTCGGCCTGGCCGTGGCGCCCTACATGATCGCGGTCTTCTCCCTCGCCGAGCGCGTCGTGCCGCCGTCGCGGGTCGGTGCGGCCATGACGATGCTCGCCAGTGCGACCGGCCTGGGGTACGCCCTCGGCTCGAGCCTCGCCGGCCGGCTGGCCGACGCCTCCGGGGCGACCGCGGCCTTCTCGGTCACGGTCGGCGCCACCGGGGTCGCGGTGCTGCTGATGACCTCGCAGCAGCGTCGGCTGCGGGCGGCGAGCACCGCGACCCCCTTCGGCCCCTCCGGCCCCTCGGGCGTCGAGGTCAGCGGCGACCGCGTGCCTTGCGGATCTTCTTCTTCAGCTTCTTGACCCTGGCCTCGGCCGTGGCGAGGGCGGTCCGCGCCTTGGTGAGCACCAGCTGCGCCGCGTCGATGCCGGCCTGCGCCGCGTCGTGCGCGGGAGTGGCGGCGGCGAGGGCGGCGCTGGCCGTCGTCACGGCGTCGGCGAGCGGCTTCTCCGCGGCCACCAGCGCGGGGAGGTTCGCCT
>CAZDAO010000893.1:0-1554 GCA_964503015.1 uncultured Nocardioides sp.
CGTCGCGCTTCCTCGAGGAGCGCGGCGTCGCTATCGCGCACCAGGCCGGCCGCCCGCCGCGCCCGCTCTCGCTGGGCGGACTCGTCGCCGTGCTGCGCCGCACCGCCGCCGACCCGGCGGTGTCGCCCGCGCTCCGCGAAGCGGCCGCCCGCCGCCTGGCCGCGCTCGCCGCCGAGGAGGTCGACGGCCGCCAGCTCGTCCCGACGGCCGACCCGTCGACGTGGTGGGGCACGCGCAGCGCGACCCGGTCGGTCGAGCCGATCCGTGACCCCGAGCGGCCGGTGCCGATCTCGGCGAGCATGCTCGACTCGATCCTGCTCTGCCCGGCGCAGTGGTTCTTCGAGCGCGAGGCCGGTGGGGTCTCGGCCGTGCACCAGTCAGCCAACCTCGGCCAGATCCTCCACGCCCTCGCCGAGCGGGTCGCCGTCGGCGAGCTGCCGGCCGAGGTCGAGCCGCTGATGGCCGAGGTCGAGGCCGTGTGGGACCGGCTCGCCTTCCGGACGCCGTGGTCGCGCCAGCGCGAGCTCGCGCGCATCCGCAAGGCCGTGGGCCGGTTCGTCCAGTGGCACCTCGACAACCCGCGCGAGGTCCTCGGCGCCGAGCAGCGCTTCCAGAGCATCGTCGACGTCGACGGACGACCGGTGATGCTCACCGGCTTCGCCGACCGCCTCGAGATCGACGACTCCGGTCGCGTGGTCGTCGTCGACTTCAAGAGCGCGCGCACCGCGCCGTCGGGCCCGGCCGTCGCGGGCAACCTCCAGCTCGCCCTCTACCAGTACGCCGTCGACGCCGGCGCCCTCGACGAGGTGGACGGGCGCTCCTTCACCGCCGGCGGCGCCGAGCTGGTGCAGCTCGGCATCGACGACGACTCGTCGAGCGCCAAGGTCCAGGGCCAGCCGGCCCACGCCCTCGACGGGCCCGAGCGCATCGTCCTGCGGCAGGGCCTGGCCCGCGTGGCCGCCCTCGTCCGCGCCGAGACCTTCCCGGCGACGGCCGGCCCGCACTGTCGCGACTGCCCGTTCGTCGCCATCTGCCCGGCCAAGGGCGCAGGGAGCGTGACCGTCCAGTGACCGAGGAGACCGGGCCCGTCCGCGAGCCGATTCGGATCGACACCCCTGAGGACCTCCGCGTCCTGATGAAGGCCACCCACGCCGCCAGCGACGAGCAGTGGGCCGCGATCACCGCACCCCTGCGCCCGACCGTCGTGGTCGCCGGTGCCGGCAGCGGCAAGACCACGCTCATGGCACAGCGCGTGGTCTGGCTGGTCGCGACCGGCAGGGTCCGCCCCGAGGAGGTCCTCGGCCTGACCTTCACCACCAAGGCGGCTGCCGAGCTCCGCCAGCGCGTCACCAGGGCCCTCGGCGACGCCGGGCTGCTCGACCGCTCGGTCGTCGCGGAGGGCGAGGACGTCCTCGAGCCCACCGTCGCCACCTACCACGCCTACGCCGCAACCCTGCTGACCGACCACGGCCTCCGCATCGGCCACGAGCCCGACACCCGCGTCGTGTCCGACGCGTCCCGCTACCAGCTCGGCGCCCGCGTCATCGAGCGCTT
>CAZDAO010000894.1:0-1550 GCA_964503015.1 uncultured Nocardioides sp.
AGCTGCGCGAGCAGGCGGCCATCGACCCGTTGACCGGCCTGGTCACCCGCCGGGTCCTCGACGACGCCGCCCGCAGCGTGCTGACCAGCAGCGACGGGGACGGTGGCACCTCCTTGATCCTGCTCGACGTCGACCGGTTCAAGCACATCAACGACGCGTGGGGACACCCGGCCGGCGACGCCGCCCTGACCCACCTCGCCGACGTCCTGCGGTCCCACAGCCGCCCCGACACGGTCCTCAGCCGACTCGGCGGCGACGAGCTGGCGATGCTGCTGCCCGGCTGCCCCTACGACGTGGCGCTCCGACGCGCGTGGGAGCTCGTCGAGGCCGTCCGGACCAGTCCGATGACCCTGCCCCACGGCGACCAGGTGGCCCTCTCGATCAGCGTGGGGGTCGCGCACGCCCCCGTGCACGCCGACAGCCTCCAGGGTCTCTACACGGCGGCGGACCTGTCGCTCTACGACGCCAAGCGCAACGGCCGGGGTCGGGTCGGCGGCAACCCGCAGACCGTCGAGGGGACATCCGCGCGAGGGTGACGACGGCCCACCCGACGCGGGGCCCCTACCCCGGTACGGGTGGATGGCCCGGCCCGGCTGGGGTCGGCACCGGACCGCAGGGGAGCAGGGCGACGACCGTGCTGCCGTCCGGCGTGCCCCGCCACGAGACCGTCCCGTCGAGCTCGGCCGCCCGCTCACGCATCGACGTCAGGCCCACACCCGGCACCCACGCCCCGCCGGCCCTGCCGTCGTCGGCGACCTTCACCCGCAGGTGGTCCTCCTCGAGCCGCAGCAGGACCGCTGCGCGGCTGGCCCCGCTGTGGCGCACGACGTTGGTGAGCGCCTCCGTGACGATCCGGTACGCCGCCACCTCCACCGCCGCGGGGAGCGGCGGCAGGGCGGTCGGCTCGATGTCGACCCGCAGCCCGTCGAGGGTGCCCGTCCGGAGCCGGACGGCGCCCACCAGCCCGAGCTCGTCCAGCGCCGGCGGGCGCAGCCCGTAGGCCATCTCGCGGACCTCGTCGAGCGCCGTCTCGGCCTCGCTCCGGATGCGGTCCAGCATCGGCGCGACGGCGGGCTCCGTCGTCGCCAGCCGGGCCGCGTCAGCGGTGAAGGCGATCCCCGTCAGGGTCGGCCCGAGCCCGTCGTGCAGGTCGCGTCTCAGCCGCCGCCGCTCCTCCTCGCGGGCCGCGGCGCTCGCCGCCCGCGCTCGCTGCAGGTCTCCGCGTCGCCGCGCTCAACGCGACCGGGTGGTCGCCGTCCAGCGCGTGGGCGAAGGTCCGGGTCCGCTGACGAGCCCCGCTGACGTGCCTCAGCGGCGCTGCGGCTCGACGGGGATCCTCACGCCTCGCTCCTCGGCGACCTCGATCGCGCGGTCGTAGCCCGCGTCCGCGTGGCGGATCACGCCCATCCCCGGGTCGTTCGTCAGCACCCGCTCGATCTTCTCCGCGGCGAGGTCGGTGCCGTCGGCGACGGTGACCTGCCCGGCGTGCAGCGACCGGCCGATGCCGACGCCGCCGCCGTGGTGGAAGGAGACCCACGTGGCGCCCGACG
>CAZDAO010000895.1:0-1213 GCA_964503015.1 uncultured Nocardioides sp.
GGCACGCCGTAGAGCGAGGTGCAGCGCTCCTCCGACACCGCGTGCAGGGTCAGGGCGGGGTCGAAGCCGGGCGCCGGGATGACCATCGCGGCGCCGTGGGAGGTGCAGGCGAGGTTGCCCATGACCATGCCGAAGCAGTGGTAGAAGGGCACCGGGATGCAGACCCGGTCGTTCTCGGTGTAGCCGCAGATCTCCCCCACGAGGTAGCCGTTGTTGAGGATGTTGCGGTGGCTGAGGGTGGCGCCCTTGGGGAAGCCGGTCGTGCCCGACGTGTACTGGATGTTGATCGGGTCGTCCGGGGCCAGCGAGGCCGCCCGGGACGCCAGGTCGTCAGCGGTGACGCCGTCGCCGTCGGCCAGCAGGCCCGACCAGCTCGTCTCGTCGTCGAGGTAGACCACCCGCTCCAGGGCGTGGTTGCCGGCGGCGGTCTCCTCGACCATCCCCCGGTAGTCACTCGTCTTGAACGACGTCGCGCACACCAGCAGCCGCATGCCCGACTGGTTGGCGACGTAGGCGAACTCGTGCGTGCGGTAGGCCGGGTTGACGTTGACCAGGATCGCGCCGATGCGCGCCGTGGCCAGCTGGACGAGCGTCCACTCGGCGCTGTTCGGCCCCCAGATGCCGACCCGGTCGCCCTTCTGCACGCCGGCGCCCATCAGTCCGCGCGCGACGCGGTCGACGTCGGCGTCGAGCTCGGCCCACGTCCAGCGGCGGCCGCTGGCGCACTCGACCAGCGCCTCGCGGTCGGCGTACGACGCCACCGTCCGTGCCAGGTTGGCCCCGATCGTCTCCTCCAGCAGTGCCGGGGTCGACTCGCCCTTCGCGTATGAGTCCATGCCCCGAACCTAGACCCGCACCCCGCTCAGGTCAGCAGCAGCCTGTCGAGCCGGCGGCGTACGACGAGCAGGCCGGCGACGCCCATCGCGACGAGGTAGACGACCGACACCGCCGACTCCCAGGTCACGACGCCCGTGGTGAGCTCGCGGCACAGCACGACGCCGCGGTAGAGCGGCGTCACCTCGACGACCCACCGCAGCACGCCGTCGCCGAACGCCTCGACGGGGAAGAAGGTCGCCGAGAACAGGAAGAGCGGCATCTGGGCGAGGGTGATCTTGTCGAAGTCCTGCCAGGACTTCATCCACGTCGTCAGCGCCATGCAGACCGCCGAGAACGCGAAGGCGATCAGCACCGCGGCCGGCAGCGCCAGCACCGC
>CAZDAO010000895.1:1223-1547 GCA_964503015.1 uncultured Nocardioides sp.
CACGTCGGTCGCGGTGGTGAGGAAGATGCTCGAGGCGGTGGCCGGATCGGCGCCGAGCTTCTTGAGCGTCAGCGGCACGATGGCGCCCGAGACGCCCGAGAGGACGCAGGAACCGGTCATCGCGAGCATCACGACGAGGAAGGCCGCCGAGTAGACCGACCCGCGGATGAGCCCCCACGCGATCTCGCCGCGCGCGATGTCGCCGGTGGTCAGCGGCGTGGCCAGCATCTGGTCGTAGAGCTTCTCGTACTTGAGCTTGAAGAAGACGTTGAAGGTGGAGTCGAGCAGCGCCCCGTTGAAGGCCGAGGTGGCGAGCATGGCGGG
>CAZDAO010000896.1:0-1545 GCA_964503015.1 uncultured Nocardioides sp.
TCGTCACCACGCCCGGCGACCAGGGCGAGGTCACCGACAAGGAGCCGGTGACCATCGAGGCCACCGTCGTTGGTGTTAGTCGCGTCGAGGAGACAGGGGAGACCGTCGTCGACGTCTCGGTGCCCGAATCCGAGGCAGCCGACCTGGCTGCCCGTGCCGCCACCGGACGGGTTGCACTCGTCGTGGACGCCCGGGAGCGCTGAGGTATGGCGCTGATTGTCCTGGCCTCCGCGAGCGGTTCGCCCGGCGTCTCCGCCACGGCGCTCGGGCTCACCCTCAACTGGGACCGACCCGTGCTCCTGGTCGACGCCGACCCGACCGGATCCTCCTCGGTCTTCGCCGGCTACTTCCACGGCACCCAGGAGCCGACCGGCGGGCTGATCAACCTCGCCCTCTCCCTCCGCGAGGGGACGCTGGCCGAAGCGCTGCCCCGCGAGACGCTGCTGCTGGACCCCGAGGGACCGGCCGAGCGGTCGGCCTGGTTCCTGCCCGGCATCCGCGCCCACGAGCAGGCGCCCAGCCTGCTGCCCTTGTGGGATCCGCTCACCGAGCAGCTGCGGGCGCTGGAGCGCAACGGCCAGGACGTCATCGTCGACGCCGGACGCCTCGGCCTCGCCGGCTGGCCCCAGCCGCTCATCGCAGCCTCCGACCTGACGCTGCTCGTCACCCGCAGCTCCCTGCCGGCGCTGGCTGGCGCGACCAGCTGGACCAAGACCATGCGGGCACAGTTCGCCGCAGTCGGCGGTCTCTCTCGCCTCGGGGTCCTCCTCATCGACGAGGAGCGCCGCTGGCCCGCGGTGCCCACCGGTGCCAGAGTCCGGCCCTACACCGCGCGCCACGTCGCCAAGGCGCTCCAGATCCCCGTGGTCGCCTCGGTCGACTGGGAGCCGGAGGTCGCGGCGGTCTACTCCCACGGCGCCCGCAAGCCTCGCAAGTTCGAGTCCTCCGGGCTGCTGAGGGGATACCGGGCCAGCAACGCCGCGATCCAGTCCATCCTCGGCGCCAACCAGGCCGACCTCGCTCCCACGAACGGAGGCCACCCATGAGCAGCAACGGACACCAGCCGGACACCAACGGCCGCGACCCGCTGAGCGCCGACGAGTGGCTGGAGGCCCGGCACGCGGCGAACCGGGAGCCCAGCTCGCCGTTCGCCCGCGGCACCAACGGCACCACCAACGGGAACCCGCCACCCCCGCCGCCGGCGCCGACCGCCGACGACCACGACCCGACATCGCTGCCGATCTTCGCCGACACCTGGTCCAGCGAGGACCAGGTGCCGGGCCGCACTCGTTCGGAGTTCAGCCTTCGCCCGCTCGTGTCGCCCGCACCGGAGGAGCACCAGCACATTCAGGGAGCAGACGGCGAGGTCGAGCTGGACTGGGAGCTGATCGCGCAGTACCGCGCGGAGATCTCGTCTCGACTGACCGCCCGACTCGACAAGGAAGGTGGCCGGGTCACCGACGAGGACCGCGAGCAGATGGGCCTCGACGTCATCGAGGAGCTCATCAAGTCAGAGGCCGAGACCCTCGTCTCCACCGGCCGGCC
>CAZDAO010000897.1:0-1543 GCA_964503015.1 uncultured Nocardioides sp.
CCCTCGTGGGCATCAGCCTCACCCCCGGCCAGATGCCCTCGGAGCCGCTCTACTCCGGCGACGCCGTCCGGATCGTGACCACGCCCGGCGACCAGAGCGAGATCACTGACGAGGACCCGGTCACAGTCGAGGCAGTCGTCGTTGGTGTAAGCCGGGTCGAGGAGACAGGGGAGACCGTCGTCGACGTCTCGGTCCCCGAGGCCGATGCCGCCGACCTGGCCGCCCGTGCCGCGACCGGGCGGGTCGCACTGGTCCTGGACGCCCGGGAGCGCTGACCGATGGCGCTGATCGTCCTCGCCTCCGCCAGCGGTTCGCCCGGCGTCTCCACCACGGCGCTCGGGCTCACCCTCAACTGGCACCGACCGGTGCTCCTGGTCGACGCCGACCCGACCGGCTCCTCCTCGGTGTTCGCTGGCTTCTTCCACGGCACCCAGGAGCCGACTGGCGGGCTGATCAACCTCGCCCTCTCCTTGCGCGAGGGAACGCTAGCCGAGGCACTGCCGCGCGAGACGCTGCTGCTGGACCCCGAGGCCCCGGCCGAGCGCTCGGCGTGGTTCCTCCCCGGCATCCGGGCCCACGAGCAGGCACCCAGCCTGCTGCCCCTGTGGGAGCCGCTCACCGAGCAGCTGCGCGCCCTGGAGCGCGACGGCCAGGACGTCATCGTCGACGCCGGACGGCTTGGCCTCGCCGGCTGGCCCCAGCCGCTGATCGCCGCCTCCGACCTGACCCTGCTCGTCACCCGCAGCTCGCTGCCGGCACTGGCCGGCGCCACCAGCTGGGCCAAGACCCTGCGGGCACAGTTCGCCGGGGTCGGTGGCCTGTCTCGGCTCGGGCTCCTCCTCGTCGACGAGGAGCGCCGCTGGCCCGCGATGCCCACCGGCGCCCGAGTCCGGCCCTACAGCGCCCGACACATCGCCAAGGCCCTGCAGATCCCCGTCGTCGCCTCCGTGGAATGGGAGCCCGAGGTGGCCGAGGTCTACTCACACGGCGCCCGCAAGCCCCGCAAGTTCGAGTCCTCCGGGCTGCTGCGCGGCTACCGGGCCAGCGCCGCGGCCATCCAGTCCATCGTCGACGCCAACCAGGCCGCCCTCGCTCCCACGAACGGAGGCCACGCATGACCACCAACGAACACCACCCCGACCCCAACGGCCGCGACCCGCTGAGCGCCGACGAGTGGCTCGAGGCCCGTCACGCCGCGACCCGGGAGCAGACCTCGCCCTTCGCGCGCGGCCGCAGCACCAACGGCACCCCGCCGCCCCCGCCGCCGGTCGTCGAGGACCACGACCCCACCTCCCTGCCGATCTTCGCCGGCGCCTGGACCAACGAGCAGGAACTTCCGGGCCGCGCGCGCTCGGAGTTCAGCCTGCGCCCGCTCGTGGCGCCCGCACCGCAGGAGCACCACCCCAGCCACGGCGCGGACGGTCGGGTCGAGCTGGACTGGGAGCTGATCGCGCAGTACCGCGCCGAGATCTCCTCGCGACTGACTGCCCGGCTCGACAAGGAAGGCGGCCGCGTCACCGACGAGGACCGCGAGCAGATGGGC
>CAZDAO010000898.1:0-1540 GCA_964503015.1 uncultured Nocardioides sp.
TCCCGAGGGCGAGACGACCGCCAGCGCGTGCCTGATCGGGATGCCCTCCACGAGCTGGTGGACCGCGAGATCCTCGTGGCGGATGGTGATGGTTGGCTTGACCCGACCTATCTGCGGCGGAATCCGACCGAGGATCTCAAGCGCGCAGGGGCCGACTACAACACCGCCCGGTCACATGTCTCCCGGGCCAAGGCGAGGGGCGACTCCGATGACCACATCAAGGCCCTGCAGGCCGCGCAGCAGGCCGCACTCGAGCAGCTGTGGCGGGCGCGGGACGAGCGCCAGCAGCGGGCCATCGCCAGTACGCAACATGTTGCGACACATGTTGCGA
Source organism: uncultured Nocardioides sp. (assembly GCA_964503015.1). Classification (GTDB taxonomy): domain Bacteria; phylum Actinomycetota; class Actinomycetes; order Propionibacteriales; family Nocardioidaceae; genus Nocardioides. Next base: position 332 of record CAZDAO010000898.1, read on the forward strand.
CACGCGATGCGACACGCGTTTCCCCTCCCCACCCCTCCCCTCCCCAGAGGGGAAAGGGAAATGTGAGGGAGAACGCGGGCGCTGACGGCGCTCGCACGGCCCGGAGGGCCGGCGGCGTCGCGCCCGTGGAGGCAGATTTCGCTGACCGCGATTCATTCCTCGAGGCGCATTCCGCGTGGGCGGAGACGGTCGAGTACCGAGGCCCTTGGCCGGAGAAGCCCTACGACGACGACGAGGGTGACGCGCTGGAGCTTGCGGAATGCACTCGCTGCGGAGGCCTGTGGCCAATGGCCGCAACCAAATGGCGCGAGCACGAGGACGTCACGCTCTGCCTGACCTGCGATGCAATCGCGTCCGATCCAAGCCGGGCGGTCTGCATTGCCTTCAAGCGACCGGAGCCTCATGAGGAATGCAGCCAGCCGGCGGGCAAGGATGCGGATGGTGACCCCGGGCAGTGGTGCCGGTTCCACGACGTCGAGCGGAAGCGGGGACCAGCGTCGGAGGAAGGGCAGGTCTACCTTGAATCGGCCAATCGTCGGGCGGTGGTAGCTGCCGGGGGAGCTGGCTGGTGAGACGGACTGGGCTGCCGGACTTCGCGGCGGACACTACCCCCCGCCCGGTGCGATCGAAGCACGGGCTATCGGCTTCTGTCGTGGCCCAGCACCAGTTCGGCGTGTGCCCGCTCTGCGGGGTGGAGTCGGTGCTGGTCATCGACCACGACCACGGGCTGGCCCGTAGGCATGGCCACCGGGAAGACCGTGGGTGTCCCCGCTGCGTGCGGGCTGCGATCTGTGATCCATGCAACCGAATGCTCGGTGCAGCTCGAGACTCGGTGCCTACCCTGCAGGCTGCGATCAGCTATCTGCTGGCGTGGGAAGCGAAGGTCGGGCGATGACCAGGCCCGGACCATACGGCATCCCCCTGTTGTGGCTCGGCTCCGGGGCCAGCCCGGGATGCGAGCGCGACTGGATTGCGGATGAGCCACTGCATTGTCCACGGGGTCGGGTGCACCCATGACCGAGACGCGGTGCACCGTGTGTCTCCACGAGCAGGTCGATACCCTCGATCGGCTCTACGCATCTGGCCGATCAAGCCCGAGCCTGGCGGCGGAGTATCGCGGGCTCTCGGTCGGCGCGCTTCGACGGCACTTCCGGAATCACGCTAATCCAGCGGCGAAGAAGCGGCCGGCGATCGTGGCCCCTCCCATCC
>CAZDAO010000899.1:0-1539 GCA_964503015.1 uncultured Nocardioides sp.
TCCACGAGCGTGGCGAGCCCGACGCGCGGGTAGCCGAGGAGCCGGCCGGCGAGCTCGGTGTCGAACAGGCTCGCCGGCGTCAGCCCGACCTCGCGCAGGCACGGGAGGTCCTGGGTGGCGGCGTGCAGGATCCACTCCGCGCCGTCGAGAGCCTCCTGGAGCGGCGCCATCGACGACATCGGGATCGGGTCGACCAGCCAGGTGCCGGCCCCCTCGCGGCGCAGCTGGATGAGGTAGGCGCGGTTGGAGTAGCGGTAGCCGGAGGCGCGCTCGGCGTCGATGGCCACCGGGCCGGTCGCCGCGGCCAGGGCGGCGCACGCCTCCGCGAGCCCCTCGTCGGTGTCGACGACCTCCGGCAGGCCGTCGCGGAGCTCGAGCAGGGGAGCCGGGGGAGCCTCGGCGGCCTCCTCCTCGGGCGGGGAAGCGGGATCGGTCTCTGCGGGGTCGGCCATCGGTCAGGTGCCGCGCTGTCCGCGCCGGCTCGGGATGGCGGTGACGCCCTCGGGCACCGGGGGCAGGCCCACGGCCGTGCACATCAGCTCGCCCCACGCCTCCACGTGGGACGTCATGTCGAGGGCGCCGTCCTCGTCGACCGCAGGGGTCCACGAGGCCCGGATCTCGACCTGGGCGGTGCCCGGCTCCTCGGCCATCCCGCCGAAGCTCTCGGTGGTGACGCACGTGACCGTGCCCGACGCGGCGTGGAAGCCGGCGCCGTGGGCCTCGAGGGCCTCGGTCAGCCACGACCACCCGACGGCCGCGAGCATCGGGTCGGCACCCAGCTCGGGGTCGATCTCGGCGCGGGCGTAGGCGACGCAGCGGAACGTGCCGTCCCAGGCGTCGTTGCCCGCCGGGTCGTGCAGCAGGATCAACCGACCGGTGCCGAGGTCCTCCTCGTCGACCGTGACGTCGCCGCTCAGTGCGGACGACCAGGGCGCGATCCGCTGCGGCGCCGGCATCTCCTCGCAGAAGACCTCCGGGCGCAGCGAGGCCCGGCGCATCGACTCCACAGCCGCGCGGAACTCCGCAGGCCCAGCCCCGGCAGCACTGCTCGGGTGGGTCTCGTGACGGGCCACCATTGCTCCAGAGTAGGCCAGCCCTCCGCGCTGCCGATGTGCCGCCACGCCGCCTGACCTGCGAAGATTCGGAGGTGACCCACCCCGCCCCGACGCCCCATCCCGGCCTCGCCGACAGCCCGTTCCTCGCCGCCGCCCGCGGTGAGCGGCCGTCCCGGACGCCGGTCTGGTACATGCGGCAGGCGGGCCGCTCGCTCCCGGAGTACCTCAAGGTGCGCGAGGGCATCGGCATGCTCGAGTCCTGCATGGACGCCGACCTGGTCACCGAGATCACCCTCCAGCCGGTCCGCCGCTACGGCGTCGACGCGGCGATCTTCTTCTCCGACATCGTGCTGCCGCTGAAGGCGGTCGGCGTCGACCTCGACATCAAGCCCGGCGTCGGGCCGGTCGTCGCCTCACCGGTGCGCACCCTCGCCGACGTCGAGGCGATTCCCGACCTCACGCCGGAGCACGTGCCCTACATCTC
>CAZDAO010000900.1:0-1532 GCA_964503015.1 uncultured Nocardioides sp.
CGCGCCGATCGTGTCCCCCGCCAGGGTCGGGCGGACGAACCGGTCGACGAGGTCGGTGTCGCCGCTCGCGGCGATGTGCGGCAGCGCGATGCCGGCGGTGAAGAGCCCCGCCATCAGGCCGCTGGACGCTCCCGCCTCGAACATCGCCTCCTGCACCACGATCGAGTCGACGATGTCGCCACCGCCGCCGCCGACCTCCTCGGGGAAGGCGACGCCGATCAGGCCGAGGTCACCGGCGGTCCGGTGGAGGGCTCGCGGGATCTCACCGGCGTCCTCCCACTCCTGCAGGTGCGGGACGACCTCGCGACGCACGAATTCCGCCGCGGTCGCGCGCAGCGCCTCGTGCTCCTCGGTGATCACAGCAGGCTCTCCTCGATCGAGACGGTGCGGGAGCGCAGCCACTCGCCGAGGCCCTTGGCCTGCGGGTCGAAGCGCGTGGAGGCGGCGACGCCCTGCCCGAGCAGCCCGTGCACGACCAGGTTGACCGCCCCGAGGTGGGGCAGCAGCCAGACCTCGACGTCGAGGTCGGCGGCCTCCGGCAGCAGCCCGCCGATCCCTTTGGGGGACATCATCTTGAACAGCCACTGGACGCGGGCGTCGTACAGGTCCCGGTCGGCCCCGTCGTGCGCGATCCAGAGGCCTATGTTGGCGTCGCCGCCCTTGTCGCCGGAGCGGGCGTGGACGAAGGTGCCCAGCGGGAGCCGGCGGGTGAGCACGTCGGGCCGCCCGGGGTACGGCGACGGGCGCGCGCCCGGCGCCTCACCGACCGGGGTGAACGCCGCCGGGTCGGCGACGACCTCCCGGCGGCCGTCGGCGTGCACGACGGTGTGGGTGACGTCGGCGCGGTCGACGTGCTCGGCGCGGTAGACGCCGTAGGGGGTCGCCGGGGCGGGCGGTGCCGTCATCGTGAAGCCGGGGTAGGAGGCGAGCGCGAGCTCGACGGCCGCGGACGTGAACGCCCGGCCGACCGGGTCCGGCGAGGGGTCCTTGACCGTGCAGCGCAGCAGCGTCGACGCCCTCTCCTCCGTGTCCGCGTCGGCCGGCGGCGGCGCGACCTCGGACCAGGTGACCTCGGCCGCGGTGAGCCGTGAGCCGAGCTGGTCACGCACCCAGTCAGCCTTGGCCTCGACGTCGAGCCCGGTGAGCACGAGCTCGACGCTGTTGCGCCAGCCTCCGAGCTCGTTGACGCCGACCTTGAGCCGCTCGGGCGGCGCCTCGCCGACGACGCCGGAGATCGCGACGCGGTCCTCGCCGGCCTGCTCGAGGCGGACCGAGTCGAGGTGCACCGTGACGTCCGGGCCGAGGTAGCGGGTGGACTGGATCTCGTAGACCAGCTGTGCGGTGACCGTGTCGACGGTGACGGCACCGCCGGTGCCGGCGTGCTTGGTGATCACGCTCGAACCGTCGGCGGCCACCTCGGCGACCGGGAAGCCGAGCGGGCGGTCGCGGTGGGGCAGGGACAGGAAGCCGCTGAAGTTGCCGCCGGTGGCCTGCGCGCCGCACTCGATGACGTGGCCGGCGACGACCGCGCC
>CAZDAO010000901.1:0-1530 GCA_964503015.1 uncultured Nocardioides sp.
GGAAGTAGATGACGGTGTCGATGGACACCACGAGGTTGTCCTCGGTGATCACCGGCTGGGGCGGGAAGCTCACGACCTGCTCGCGCAGGTCGATGAGGTAGCGCACCTTGTCGATGAACGGCACGACGATGTTGAGGCCTGCCGGCAGCGTCTGCTTGTACTTGCCGAACCGCTCGACGATGGCCGCGCGCGCCTGGGGCACGATGCGGACCGTCTTGGCGAGCAGGACGACCACGAACAGGACGACGAGCAGGAACAGGACCAGCAAGGCGGTCGGCATTCGGTCTCCCCCGATCTGTGTGGGTCTGCGTGTGGTGCTCTGGGTGGTGCTCGGGTGGTGCTGGAGCTGGTGGCGGGACTCGCGGCTCAGGGCTCGAGGGTGGCCACGGGGTGGACGTAGGCGGTCGCACCCTTGATCTGGAGGATCTCGACCGTCTCGCCGGGCGCGATGCGGATGTTCTCGTCGTAGGGCAGCGCGCTCCAGATCTCGCCGCCCGCCCGGATCCGTCCGGCCGACAGACCGGTGATCTCCTCGGTGACCAGGCCGCGCGTGCCGACGAGCTTGCCGTGACCGAGTGCGAGCTCGGGACCGCCGTGCAGGCGCTTGACGAACGCAGGACGGACCAGCGCGAGCATCGCGACCGACGCGGCCAGGGCCGCGAGGACCTGGACGGCGACGGGCAGACCGATGATCGCCGCGACCATCCCCACCGCCGCACCCGCCGCGAGCATCGCGAGGATCAGGTCGAGGCTGAACATCTCGGCCACACCCAGGACGATCGACAGCGCCAGCCAGCTCTCCCACAGGTGGTCGCGGATCCAGTCCATGCCCCGACCCTATCCAGTCAGTGCCAGCGGGTTCAGCGCGACGGGCGGCGACGCGCGGCGAATCGGTCGTCGGCCCGGCTGAGCAGCAGCGGCATGCCGAAGGTCTCCGACAGCGTCGCCTCGGTGACCACGTCGTCGACCGGGCCCGCGTCGACCACCCGGCCCTCGCGCAGCAGCAGCGCGTGGGTGAACCCGGGCGGGATCTCCTCGACGTGGTGGGACACCAGTACGGTGGCCGGGGAGTCGGGGTCGAGGGCGACCTCGGACAGCGTGGCGACGAGGTCCTCGCGCCCGCCGAGGTCCAGGCCCGCGGCCGGCTCGTCGAGCAGGAGCAGCTCGGGGTCGGTCATCAGCGCGCGGGCGATCTGCACCCGCTTGCGCTCGCCCTCGCTGAGGGTGCCGAAGGTGCGCTCGAGCAGGTGGCTCGCACCGACGTCGGCGAGCAGGCGGGCCGCGCGGTCGTGGTCGAGGTCGGCGTACTCCTCGCGCCAGCGGCCGACGACGCCGTAGGACGCGGAGACGACGACGTCCTTGACGAGCTCGTCGCGCGGGATCCGGTCGGCCAGGGCCGCGCTGGTGAGGCCGATGCGCGGACGCAGCTCGAAGACGTCGGTCGTGCCGAGCACCTCGTCGAGGATCCCTGCGACACCGGAGGTGGGGTGCAGCTGGGCGGCCGCGACCTGGAGCAGCGTGGTCTTGCCG
>CAZDAO010000902.1:0-1522 GCA_964503015.1 uncultured Nocardioides sp.
GACGCGGCGATGGAGGCGGCTCTTGAGCAGGCCAACGCCGGCGTCATGCCCACCTCGCGCCTGGCCTCGGTCGAGGCGGCGTACTGGACCAACGTCGGCACCAAGGAGCACCTGCGCTGGGTCATGCCGCACCAGGAGGACCAGCTGCTCGACGCGCTGGCCCGCTTGCACGCCGCGGGCCGCGACTCGATCGCCGACGGCTCGCGGTTCGTCGGGATGTTCCGCGCCCACGGCCTGCTCGCCCCGGTCTGGGACCTGCCGGTGGGCACGGGCGCCGACGTCCTGGAGGAGCCGGCGACGAGGTTCGCGGCCGACCTCGAGGAGGCGCTGCAGGGCGGGGAGCTCACCGCGGCCGAGCGCTCGGCCCGCGCAGGTCTCGCCAACCGGCAGGTGACGATCCGGTAAGGAACGGCCCACGTTCGTTCCACGTGCCGAACACAACGCCCCGGACTGTTGTGCGCGCCCTCGCCAGCGGAGTAGATTGAAGCTCGCCCGGTCGTTGTTGTTTCCCCCGTCAACAACGACCGGGCTTTCACGTCCCCGGGTCCGGGTCGGCGTCGCGCGCCGGCCGCACCCGCCAGGCCTCCAGGTGGCCGAAGCCCTTCGCCGAGACCCGTCGCAGGCGACGCCAGCGCCACTGCGCGCCGTGCCCGGTGCCCTCTCCGCCCGCTCCGTCCGCTCCGTCCGCTCCGTCCTCGCCGTCCTTTCCGTGGGACCCCGCCAGCGCCTCGTGGACCCCGGCGTCGACCAGGACGGACCCGGGTCGTGCGGCCGAGGTCAGGCGCGAGGCGGCGTTGACCGTGGAGCCGAACACGTCGCCGAGACGTCGTACGACGGCACCGTGCGCGACCCCGGCCCGCACCCGGGGGAAGGGGTCATCGGGGTCCTCGCCTCGCGCGGTGAGCGTGTGGGCGACCGTGACGGCCGCCGCCGGGTCGGCCACCGTGAAGAGCACCTCGTCGCCGATCGTCTTGATGACCTGCCCCCCGTGGTCCACGACGAGTGCGGAGGTGTCCTGCTCGAAGCGGTCGACCCACGCGACCAGCTCGGCGCCGTCCAGGCTCCGGCTCTGCGTGGTGTAGCCGACGATGTCGATGAAGCAGACCGCGAGCAGGGTCTCGGTCCGCGCGAGGGCGCCGGCGTCGCCCAGCAGGTGCTGGGCCGCACTGGCGAGGTGGCGGCGCCAGACGTAGGTCTGCAGCGCCTCGACGCGGGGCAGCACGTCGCCGGCGAGGGTGGTGAGCTGGGCGGCGGGGTCGTCGCCCTCGACGGCGAGACCGGCGAGGAGGCTGGTCTGCCACTCGGCCAGCCGGGCATAGCTGCGGCCCCAGGTGCGCACCAGGGCCGCCTGCGACTCGGCCGGCAGGATCCCCAGCTCGACCAGGTCGGCGCTGAGCCGCAGCGCCTCGACGTCGCTCTCGGAGAAGGCGACGTCGTCGTCGTCGCGGTGCGGGAAGCCGAGCTGGTGCCAGAGGGTGACCGCCACGTCGAGGGGTACGCCGGCCCGCTCGGCCACCTGCAC
>CAZDAO010000903.1:0-1516 GCA_964503015.1 uncultured Nocardioides sp.
GACGAAGGCGGCACGAACGTCGCCCGGCACCCACTCCGGCCACTCCTCGTGGACCGGCTCCCGGGCCGGCAGCACCTCGAGGTGCCGCAACCGGTCCTCGCGGCCGGGCACGGCCGCCAGGCGGTCGACCAGCCGGTCGACCTGGGGCAGCACGCCGGGGCGGGGAGGTCTCACCTCTCGAGTCTGGCAAAGAGCACCGACGTGGGGAGATGTCGGGGAGTCCTGCGCGACGGGTGGGACTCGTGGTTTGATACCACCCGGAATGACCGAGGGACGCACCCTGCGTCCTGCAGGCGTAACGTCCGAACTGATTTCGGGAACCGGGGAGCAGTCGTGGATCTCACCCTTGCCACACGCGAGGTGGATGGTCGCGCCGTCGTGGCGGTGGGCGGCGAGATCGACGTCTACACCGCACCCAAGCTGCGCGACTGCATCACCGAGCTCGTCGGCGCCGGCACCTACGACATCATCATCGACCTCGAGGCCGTCGAGTTCCTCGACTCGACCGGGCTCGGCGTGCTGGTCGGCGGCCTCAAGAAGGTCCGTGCCCACGACGGCTCGCTCGACCTGGTCTGCACCCAGGAGCGCCTGCTCAAGATCTTCCGCATCACCGGCCTCGCCAAGGTGTTCGTCATCCACGACTCCGTCGGCCTCGCCCCCGGCGCCTGACGCGCTGCCCACCACCCCTCCGGACGGGTCCGGAGGGGTTTTTCACGTTCCAGTGCGAACACCCCGTGTGGCGTGGGTCACCCTGGGGCGTGATCCGGATCACGTCTGCGTAGACTCCGGCGCGTTCTGACTCATTCACAGGAGGACTCGCTGATGACGGGGATCTTGCCCGCAGTCGTGAAGCCGGAGCTCGATGGTGGGAACCTGGTCCTGGTCGTCGTCGTCGCTCTGATCGCGCTGGGCGCGCTCGGGATGGCCGCGATGTTCCGGTCGCAGGTGATGGCCGCCGGTGAGGGCACCGACAACATGAGGACCATCGCCCAGGCCGTGCAGGAGGGCGCCAACGCCTACCTGACCCGGCAGTTCCGCACGCTCGGGATCTTCGCCGCGGTGGCGTTCGTGGTCCTGTTCGCCCTGCCCGCTGACGACGTCACCGTCAGGATCGGCCGCTCGGTCTTCTTCCTCGTCGGCGCCGCCTTCTCCGCTGCCATCGGCTACCTCGGCATGAGCCTGGCCGTCCGCGCCAACCTGCGCGTCGCGGCCGCCGCCGAGACCGAGGGCCGCGACCCCGCCATGACCATCGGCTTCCGCACCGGCGCCTTCGTCGGCATGGCGACCGTCGGGCTCGGCCTCCTCGGCGCGAGCGTCGTGGTGCTGCTCTACAAGGACGAGGCCCCGCACGTGCTCGAGGGCTTCGGCTTCGGCGCCGCCCTGCTCGCGATGTTCATGCGTGTCGGTGGCGGCATCTTCACCAAGGCCGCCGACGTCGGCGCCGACCTGGTCGGCAAGGTGGAGGACAACATCCCCGAGGACGACCCGCGCAACGCCGCCACCATCGCCGACAACG
>CAZDAO010000904.1:0-1515 GCA_964503015.1 uncultured Nocardioides sp.
GCTCTCAGGCGGGGAGCCTCGCACACCCCACCGACACATGTCTGCCTCTCGCTGAAACCCCAGGGCTCCGCGACGAAGCCGGCCAACCCCCGGCGCGGGAGGCCTGGCCACGGGGCGGCGCTGTGTTCGGCGGGGAGCGGCTCTTACGGCAGACATGTCCACAGACGCTGGACCAGATCCTCCAGCCAAGCGACGGCTTCCTCGCGTGACCCGAGTTCCTCGTGCGGACCCTGACCGACAGCGGTCGGGAGCCAGTCGCGCACCTGCCAGCCCACCGCCCGGGTCGTCGACTCCAGGTCCACCTCATCGTCGTTCAGGACGACCAGCAGGGCCTGAGCGGCATTGCGGGCCGCCACGACGTCGGCCCAGCGCACCACCAGCGGCTCGTCAGGGTCGTAGGGCTGGCCGTTGCTTCCGCGGTCGAACTGCTCCGGATGCCGAGTCATCAGGAAGGCCTCGCTGTCCTCGTGGGCGTGGGCGCGATGATTGCCCGACCTACTCGGCCTGGTCGGTCAGGACGGTACGGCATTCCGGTCATCGCGGATTGGACGCCGGAGGCCTAGTCGCGCTCGACCCGGAGGGCGATGATCCGCCAACCCTCCGGCACCAGCCGCTGAACGGCCGCCAGGGCCCGGTCGTAGTCGCTCTCCTCGACGACGAGCTCGTCTCGGCCGAGGTTATAGCCGCCACGGTGATCGGGCGGGGCCTCCTCGACGGTGGCGTACATCGAGAGCACGCGGGACATCCCTTATGCCTGAGCTGGTGATGGCCGGAGCTCGTGATGATCCCGCCAGGCTTGTTCACCGTCGTCGTACTCGACCGTCCACTCGTCGACGGCGGTCCGTTCGACGATTGTGGCGTGGTCCCAGCCGGTTCCGTCCCTGCGGAGGACGTCGACACGGGAGTCGTCGGGGAAGGGATTGTGCTCGCCGAGGTACTCCTGGATGGTCTCCTCGAGCGGAGTCTTGCCACCCTGGGGAGCGGCGTTGACCCACTGCTCGAGCGGGTCGGTGGCTGCCCACTGCTGGGCGGCGGCCGCGACGTAGTTCCCCTCGCTGGTCATGTGCGTCCTCCTCGGTAGTACTGCCCGGTCGGGAACTCGCAGCCGATCCGAAACTCGCGGCCTACGAACTCGGTGCCGTCGCCAGCGATGCCGTGTCCGAAGCCCGCACTGATGACCACCTGCTCGTCGACGGTGTCGCCGCCGGGTTCCTCTGCGACGTCGACGATGACCGGTAGGTCGTCGGGCAATCCCACGAGCGCAGCCCTCAGCTGGCCGACGGTCCACGCGTCGACGACGTGCTCGTACAGCTGCTCACCGGCCATGGCCGGCCTCGTCACTGGTCTGCACAGCCGCGGCGGCGGGGGAGTGCGCGGCGTTGACCATGACTGGAGTCTGCATCACATCGCCGACACTTTGAGCGGTACAGCCTCGGCTGTGGATACAGGCTAAGCCGTGCATCACAGCGCTCCAAGGTTCGGGCGGCCAGAGGGTCCACCAGCCTCAGCCAGGAT
>CAZDAO010000905.1:0-1514 GCA_964503015.1 uncultured Nocardioides sp.
AGGCGTACGGCGGCCGGTCGGCGGTCGACTGGGCGGTGCCGGTCTTGCCGGCGACCTCGACGCCCGGGATCTGGGCGGGCGTGGCGGTGCCGGAGTCGACGGTCGCGACGAGCATCTTGGTGAGCTCCTCGGCCGTGGTGCTGGAGACCGCCTTGCTGATGCTCTGCGGGTCGGTGCGGTCGAGCACGGAGAGGTTGGGGGCGCGCACCTCGTCGACGACGTAGGGGCGCATCACGTCGCCGTCGTTGGCGATCGCCGCGGCGACCATCGCCATCTGCAGCGGCGTCGCGGTGACGCTGGACTGCCCGATGCCCGACATCGCGGTCTGCGGGGCGTCCATGTCGCGCGGGTAGAGCGACTCGGCCTGCCCGCCGAGGTCCTCCAGCGAGGTGGAGTTGAAGCCGAACTTCTCCGCCTGGTCGGCCATCGCGTCGTTGCCGAGCTCGTTGGCCAGGCTGAGGAAGGTGACGTTGCAGGACACCTGCATCGCCTGGGTCATGGTGATCCGCCGCCCGCCGCAGTTGCCACCGTCGTGGTTGCGGATCGTGGTCGAGGACTGCGGCAGCTTGAAGCCGAAGCCGCCGGGGACCATCGAGTCGGCGTCGTAGTTGCCGGACTCGATGGCGGCGGCGGCGGTCACCAGCTTGAAGGTCGAGCCGGGCGGCAGCGTCGTGCCGATGGCCCGGTTGATCAACGGCTGGCGCTCGTCGGCGTTGAGCTGCTTGCTGAGCTCGGCGACCTCCTTGAAGTCGTGCGAGGCGAGCTTGTTGGGGTCGAACGTCGGGGTCGAGGCCATCGCCAGCACCCGGCCGGTCGACGGCTCGAGCGCGACGACCGCACCCTGCGCGTCACCGGGGAGGTTCTCCAGGCCCTCCCACGCGGCGTCCTGGGCGGCCGCGTCGACAGTGAGCTGGACGTTGCCGCCCGTCGGGTCGGTATTGCTCAGCAGGTCGACGAGCCGGGTGACGAACAGGCGCGAGTCGTCGCCGGAGAGCACGCTGTTCTGGGACCGCTCGACGCCGGTCTGGCTGAAGAAGGCGAAGTAGCCGGTGATCGGGGCGTACTTGAACGGCTGGGGGTAGGTGCGCTGGAACTTGTACTTGTCGTCGGAGGGAACGCTGCGGGCGACCGCCTCCTTGCCCACCAGGATCGCGCCGCGCTCGCGGGAGTACGCGGCGGTGATGACCCGACGGTTGCGGGGGTCCTGGGAGAGGTCGTCGGCGCGGACGTACATCAGGTAGGTCGCGTTGACCAGGAGCGCCATGAAGAGCACCAGGCAGAAGACCGAGACGACGCGGATCGGCTTGTTCACCGCAGCTTCACCACCTGGGTGCTCTCGCTGTCGGCGGCCGACTCGTCCACAGGGTCGAGGCGGGGCGCCGGACGGCGGGCCTGGTCGGAGATGCGCAGGAGCAAGGCGATGACCACCCAGTTGGCGACGAGCGAGGAGCCGCCGTAGGAGAGGAACGGCGTGGTGAGACCGGTCAGCGGGATGAGGCCGGTGACGCCACCGA
>CAZDAO010000906.1:0-1512 GCA_964503015.1 uncultured Nocardioides sp.
CTACGTCTGCAAGTTCCGCGGCGCCGGCCAGGGCGCCAAGGTCCTGGTCGCCGAGGTGATCGTCAGCGAGCTGGCCACCCGGCTCGGCCTGCGCACGCCCCGGCTCGTGGTCCTCGACCTCGACCCCGAGCTCGCCCGCTACGAGGCCGACGAGGAGGTGCAGGACCTGCTCAACGCCAGCGCCGGACGCAACCTCGGCATCGACTTCCTGCCGGGCGCGTTCGGGGTGGACGGCCAGGTCAGCGCCGCCGACGACGAGGGCGCACGCGTGCTGTGGCTCGACGCGTTCACCGCCAACGTGGACCGTTCGTGGCGCAACCCCAACCTGCTCGTCTGGCACGGCGACCTCTGGGTCATCGACCACGGAGCCTCGCTCTACTTCCACCACGGCTGGCGCTCGGGCCCCACCGACCCGGCGAAGTTCGCCGCGCAGCCGTGGGACGTGAGCGGGCACGTCTTCGAGTCGTGCGCCGCCCGGGCCCGCGAGCTCGACGCCGAGATCTCCGCCGTGCTCGACCGCGAGGTGTTCACCGAGGTGCTCGCCGCTGTGCCCAACGTGTGGCTGGAGCCCGTGCCCGACGCCGACAGTGGCGAGCCGCTGGGGCCCGACGCCCTCCGCGCGGCGTACGTCGACTTCCTCGACGCCCGCCTCGGCACGCGGCAGTGGCTGCCCGGAGGTCCGCAGTGAGCGCGCCGATCAGGATGGCCTACCAGTACGTCGTGCTGCGGTGCGTGCCGCGCCCCGAGCGCGAGGAGTTCCTCAACGTCGGGGTCGTGCTGCACTGCCAGTCCGCGGACTTCCTCGACGTGGCGTGGAACGTCGACGCCGACCGCTTGCGGGCGCTCGACGCCGGCCTCGACGTCGACCAGGTCTGCGACTCCCTGACGTTCGTCGACCGGGTCTGCCGTGGCGACGAGCGCGCGGGCGAGGCCGCGCGCCAGTCGCTGGGCCAGCGCTTCGGCTTCCTCAAGGCGCCGCGCAGCACGGTCCTGCAGCCCGGGCCGGTCCACGGCGGCGTGACCGACGACCCCGCCCGGCAGCTCGAGCACCTGCGGGAGCGACTGGTCGGCTGAGGGCGCGCAGCGTTCCGCGTCGGCGGGTCCCGGCGGATACTCGTGGGGTGAACCCGCCCGCTGGCGTCGTCCGGCTCCGGCTGTCGTCCACGCTCGCCGTGGACGCGGGCGACGGCATGCTCTCAGGGCGGGAGCTCGGGAGCAGGAAGGCCCGCACCCTCCTCGCGCTGCTGGCCGCGGCCCGTGGGCGGCCGGTGGCCACCGACCGGATCGTCGAGGCGCTGTGGGGGCAGGCGCCTCCGGCGGACCCGGCGGCCAACGTCGCGACGCTGGTGAGCCGGGTACGCCGCACGCTGGGCGCCGACCTCGTGGCGGGGCGGCCCGGGGCCTACGCGCTGGAAGGCGAGTGGTCGCACGACGTGCTCTAGGCAGAGAAGATGGTGGCCGAGGCGGCGAGACGCATGGCCACAGGTGAGCACGCGCTTGCCGAGGCGGCCG
>CAZDAO010000907.1:0-1504 GCA_964503015.1 uncultured Nocardioides sp.
TCGAGGCGACCCACACCGTGCCGTCGTGCACGACCACTCCGCCGGCGTGGTTGGGCGGCAGGCCGGAGCCGCCGCCGAGCTCGACGGTGTTGAGCACCTGACCGGTGTCGGGGTCGATGATGGTGAGGTTGGCGAGGTAGACCGTCTCCCCGGTCTCGGGGTCGACCACCTCCTCGTAGCCGGTCTGGATCAGGTTGCCGTCCGGCGTGAGGCCCAGGCCCTGCGGCGTCCAGCCGCGGTCGTCCTGCCCGGTGCCGAAGGTCTCGGGGATGATCGGTCCGGGCATGGTGCCGTGCTCGAGGTCGCGCAGCATAGACTTGACCAGCCCGAGCTCTGCCCAGTCGGACTCGTCGGTGCTGTAGGGGTCGGTGGCGAGGAAGTCACGCGCCTTCGCGAGCTCGTCGGCGTAGAAGCCGCGGACCTGGCCGAGGTTGTTGACGGCGGTGAACATCAGCAGGAACATCCCGAGCGCGTCGACGACCTCGGGCTTCTCACGCCGGAACCACCGGATGACCTCGCCGGCCTGCTTCTCCATGTGGTCGTAGCCGTCGGCGGCCACCTCGAGCGCCAGCGTGACCCGGTTGAGGCGGTTGAAGCAGATCTCCGACGACGCCCGGGTCGCCCACGCCCGCATGTTGTACGACCTGCGGCCGGCGTCGCTGTCCCACGACGGGCGGTCCTGGGCGTAGCGAATGAGCTCGATGCTCTCGCGCACCTTCGCCATCGCCTCGGTCGTGTCCGCTGCGACCGATCGGATGGTGCCGGAGCTGCCCGACGTCATCTCGGCGTACAACGGCTCCGGGCCGATCCCCACCCCCATGTGATGTCCCCCTGTCGACGGCCGGTCGCCCGGCACGGAGGGAGGATGCCACCGAACCGGCCCCGCCAAACCCCAGCGCCGTCGGTTGTGGAGGGCGCACTCGCCGAGCAACGCACAGGAGCCCCGGACCCGTGCGGGTCCGGGGCTCCTCGGAGCAAGCGGTCAGGCCTGCTGGCCGAGCGCGAACTGGATGTTGCCGTCCTCGTCCACGCCGCCGTCCAGCACCATCCCGTCGAGGGCCTGGGCCGCGTTGGCCTCGACCCAGACGGTGGCACCGCCCTGCTCGATGGTCTGGTCGCCGTCGAGGGCGTGGTCAGCGGGGCTGACGGACAGCGACTGCCCGTCGGGCTCGGCCGCGATCCGGACGCCGGACATCTCCGGCACTTCCTCGCTGAGCTTGTTGACGATCTCGGTCACGTTCTCGGTGAGAGCAAGCATGGGCTCTCCTCCCGTATGGCGAATGTGTCCCCTCCACCATGACGAACTTCGGCCGCGCACTCAAACCAAGGGCCGAACGGTCAGTCGCCGTCCTCGGTGAGGCTCGAGGCGGGCAGCCAGTCGGCGCCGAGGAGCTGGGCGAGGTCGGCGAAGCCGGTGGTGTCGCTTCCCACGGTGTCGGATGCCGCGGCAATCCGCTCCACCATCACCTTGCCGACCTGCTCCTCGACGGTGCCCTCGGCGTAG
>CAZDAO010000908.1:0-1502 GCA_964503015.1 uncultured Nocardioides sp.
CAAGGTGATCAACCAGATCCAGGACGACACGGGCGCGACGCTGTCCATCGAGGACGACGGCACGGTCTACATCGGTGCGACCAACGGCGAGGCGGCCGAGGCCGCCAAGGCCGCGGTCAACGCGATCGCCAACCCGACGATGCCCGAGGTCGGGGAGCGCTACCTCGGCACCGTGGTGAAGACGACCAACTTCGGTGCGTTCGTCTCGCTCATGCCGGGCAAGGACGGCCTGCTGCACATCAGCAAGCTCCGCGCCCTCGCGGGCGGCAAGCGCGTCGAGGCCGTCGAGGACGTCCTCTCGGTGGGCCAGAAGGTCCAGGTCTCCATCGCCGAGATCGACGACCGCGGCAAGCTCTCGCTGGTCCCCGTGGTCGAGGAGACCGAGGGCGGCTCCGAGGAGCCGGCCGAGGCCGTCGAGGCAGTCGACGCCGAGTGACCTGCTCCGAGACCTGATGCTCCACCCGCGACCGGTCGGCCGTCTGGCCGGCCGGTCGCGGTGCTTCACCCCCCAGCAGAAGAAGGACCCCTTGCAGAAGAACGGCACCACCCGCACCCTCCAGACCGTCAAGGACGCCGACGGAGCCGTGACGTCCCGCGTGCGCCGTACGGTGCTCCCGAGCGGCCTGCGGATCGTCACCGAGCAGATGGCCGGCTCCCGCTCGGCGAGCATCGGCGTGTGGGTCGACGTCGGCTCGCGCGACGAGACGCCCGCGCTGCACGGCTGCTCCCACTTCCTCGAGCACCTGCTCTTCAAGGGCACGGCCGAGCGCTCCGCGATGGAGATCTCGGTCGCCCTCGACGCCGTGGGGGGCGAGTTCAACGCCTTCACCACCAAGGAGTACACGGTCTTCCACGCCCGCGTCCTCGACGAGGACCTCGGCACCGCGGTCGACGTCCTCGGCGACATGGTGACCGCCTCGACCATCACCGAGCCCGACGTCGAGGCCGAGCGCGACGTGATCCTCGACGAGATCGCCATGCACGACGACGACCCGGACGACGTGGTGCACAACCTCTTCGCCCACCAGGCGTGGGGAGACAGCCCGCTCGGACGCCCGATCGCGGGCACCGAGGCGTCGATCACCGCGATGACGCGCGGGCAGATCCACCGCTTCTACCGCCGCCACTACCGCCCCGAGAACATGGTCGTCTCGGTCGCCGGCAACGTCGACCACGGCGCCGTCGTGCGGCAGGTCCGCAAGGCCTTCGGGCGCGGCGGGTTCCTCGATGGTGAGGCCGCCCCGCGCACCCCGCAGCAGACCGACAAGGCCCGGCGTGTCCAGGCCGGCGAGGCCCGCACGGTCCGTCCCCAGGAGCAGGTGAACCTCGTCCTCGGCGTGAAGGGCCTCACCCGCACCGACCCGCGGCGCTACGCCCTCGGTGTGCTCAACACCGCCCTCGGGGGCGGTACGTCCTCACGGCTGTTCCAGGAGGTCCGCGAGGTGCGTGGTCTGGCGTACTCCGTCTACTCCTTCGCCACCCACCACGCCGACGCCGGCGTG
>CAZDAO010000909.1:0-1500 GCA_964503015.1 uncultured Nocardioides sp.
TACACCCTGGAGGAGGTCGGGCAGGCCTCGCTCGACGTCCACCAGAACGCCCACCAGGGCAAGGTGGGCGTGCTGTGCCTCGCCCCGGAGGAGGGACTCGGCGTCCTCGACCACGAGATGCGGGCCGAGCACGAGGCCGCGATCAACCGGTTCCGCGGCGTCTGACCCACCCCTTGGGGGCCCTTCTGGGACAGCTCACACCCCGGTTCGCGCGTCACCCGCGAGCCGGGGTGTGTTTGTTCCACGGCATCGGCGAGACTGGCACCCGACGCAGTCCGTACGACGTGAGAGTGGGTGTCGCAGCATGAGCTCCGACCAGGGCCTGTCCATCTTCGACGAGCCGGAGTCCTCCGACGACTCGGCCGAGGAGACCCAGGTGCTCCCGGTGACGCCGAAGGACGAGCCGGCGTCGGCGACCGCGGGCAAGCGGGCAGCGACGTCGGGCGACGTGTCGGCGGGGTCGACCACGGCCCCCGACGCGGTCGAGCAGCCGCCGGCGAAGGCGTCTGCGACGCCCGCGCCGAAGGCGACCGAGGAGCCCGGGAAGGCTCCCGAGAAGGCCGCCGAGAAGCCTGCCGAGAAGCCCGCCGAGCCCGCCGCAGCGACGACGGTCCAGGTGCCGGCCGCCGCGACGCCGGACCCCGACCTGGAGGCGACCCGCCGGACCCCTGTCGTCCCCCCGCCGGCCCCGACCGCGGCTCCGCGGCAGACGCCGACCACGACCCCGACCCCGACCACGACCCCTGCCGCCGCCCGGCCCGTGGTGCCCCCGCCGGCACCGTCCGCCCCGCTGCCGCAGGTCCGCCGCGGCGGCTACGACAAGGCGGCGGTCGACCAGCGCGTGCACCAGCTGATGTCGGAGAAGTCGGGCCTCGCGACGAGCCTGGCCAGCAGCGAGGAGCGGGTGATCGAGCTCGAGGGCGAGCTGGACCGCCTGCGGGCCGAGCTCGACGAGAACACCAATCCGACCTACGCCGGCCTCGGCGGTCGCGCCACCTCCATGCTCAAGCTCGCCGAGGACGAGGCCAACGACGTCCGTGCCGCGGCCCGGCGTGATGCCGAGGAGATCCGCAGGGCGGCCAGTCGTGACGCCGAGAGCATCCGCGCCGACGCCGCGCGCGAGGCCGACGACATGCGGATGGTCCAGCTCAAGGAGCTCGAGGAGATGCGGGCGCGGCTCACCGCCGACGCCGAGACCGAGCGCTCGCTGGCCAAGGCGGAGGCGGCCGACCTGCTCGCCGCCGCCAAGCGCGAGGCCGACCAGCTCCGGCTCGCGGCGGAGCAGGAGACCAACGAGATGCGCACCACCGCCACCCGCGAGGCGGAGCAGGCGCGCGCGGCCGCAGACCGCGAGGTCCAGGAGGCCCGCCGCACGCTGGCGGTCGAGAAGGAGCGGCTCACGCGCGAGGCGGCCGAGCACCACAGCAACGCCACCGCGGAGACGCAGCGGCTCGTCGCCGAGGCGGAGGCACGTGCCGCCGCTGCCGAGCAGCGGGCCCG
>CAZDAO010000910.1:0-1500 GCA_964503015.1 uncultured Nocardioides sp.
ATCCTGCCCTTCACCATCTCCGAGGTGCAGGCGCTGGACACCGTGACCGAGGAGGCGCCCGAGGTCGCGGCCCCCCAGCCGCAGCAGCAGGGCGAGCAGCCCTCGCTGCTCGACATCGCGGTGCAGCGGATGACCGGCAAGGGTCCCGAGGCGCACCAGGTCTGGCTGCCGCCGCTCGACGTGCCCGACACCCTCGACGAGCTCATGCCCGACCTGGTCGAGAGCCCCGACCTCGGCCTCACCTCGCCGCAGTGGCGCAACGTGCCGGGCCTGGTCATCCCCCTCGGCACGGTCGACCGGCCGCGCGAGCAGCGCCGCGACACGATGACGCTGACCCTCACCGGTGCGGCCGGCCACGTCGCCGTCGTCGGCGGCCCGCGCTCGGGCAAGAGCACGCTGCTGCGCAGCATCGTGACCAGCATGGCGCTGGTGACGACCCCTCTCGAGTCGCAGTTCTTCGTCCTCGACTTCGGTGGCGGCGCGTTCGCGCCGATGACCCGGCTGCCGCACGTCTCGGGCGTCGCGACCCGGTCCGAGCCCGACGTCGTACGACGCGTGATGGCCGAGGTCGAGGGCATCGTCGACCGCCGCGAGGCCTACTTCCGCGAGAACGGCATCGACTCCATCGAGACCTACCGCTCGCGGCGTGCGCAGGGCCGCGCCGACGACGGCTGGGGCGACGTGTTCCTCGTCATCGACGGCTGGAGCACGCTGCGCGCGGAGTTCGACGACCTGGAGCTGGAGATCCAGCAGCTCGCCGCACGCGGCTTGACGTTCGGCCTCCACATCGTCACCGCCTCGACCCGCTGGGCCGACTTCCGCGCCGCGATGCGCGACGTCTTCGGGTCCAAGCTCGAGCTGCGTCTCGGCGACCCGCTCGACTCCGAGGTCGACCGCAAGGTGGCGGCGCTGGTGCCCGTCGGCCGGCCCGGTCGCGGCCTGGTGCCGTCCAAGCTGCACTTCCTCGGTGCGCTGCCGCGCATCGACGGCGACGGCAACGCCGACACCCTCGGCGACGGCGTCGACGACCTGCTCGACCGGGTGGCCGCGGCGTGGAAGGGCCCCCAGGGCCCCAAGCTGCGCCTGCTGCCGGAGCTGGTCACCCTCGACGCGGTCCGCGAGGACGCCGTGCGCCGCCAGCTGCCGGAGAAGCACATCTTCCTCGGCATCAACGAGAAGGAGCTCGCCCCGATCGGCCTCGACGTCGACGCCGAGCCGCACATGCTGGTCTTCGGCGACGGGCAGTCCGGCAAGAGCGCGCTGCTGCGGGCCTACGTCCACGAGGTCATGCGCACCCGCACACCGAAGGAGGCGCAGATCGTCCTCGTCGACTACCGGCGCTCCCTGCTCGGCGAGGTGCCCGACGAGTACCTCCTGAACTACCTCACCTCCGCGACGCAGGCGACCCCGACGCTCAAGGACATCGCGACCTACCTCGAGGGCCGCATCCCTGGCCCCGACGTGACGCCCGACCAGCTGCGCAACCGGTCGTGGTGGACG